>JBAXLX010000422.1:0-2804 GCA_037134595.1 Pseudomonadota bacterium | reverse complement strand
GAGTGGCGGCCGAACCACTGGCAGCGCCCCCCGCTTTGTTGAGGGCTTTGGTCATTTCGTCAACCTGCACCGAAAGCACGGCGATGGCTCCGCCCATCCCACTTTCCAGCGCTGTGAGCTTTTTCAGCCGGGCTGACAGAACAAGGCAATAAATCGCCGCTCCAAAGGCGCCAGCCGACAAAAGAATGTCGGAAATTAGGTTCATACCCCCCCTCAATCCAGAACAAATTCGGTGACCAGCAGATCGCGGACACAGCCTTGCCCTGTGACAATCTGGATCCTGCGCAGCAATTGTGCCCTTAGCCGCACCAAGGCGTCAGGATCCTCTAAATCGGCCAGATCAACCGCACGCAGATAGCCGTTGATCACATCTAAAATGCGCGGAGAAAGCGCCGCCACCTCAGCCGCGCGGTCGGCGTTCACCTCTAACTGGGCCGTGAATCGCAGATGGCTTTTATCTTGCGCCTTGCCCAAGGAGATCGTCAGTGAGTCGATTGGGACAAAGGCAAAGTCATCAAGCCCAAGATTCGCGGCACCTGCGGTGGCCACGTGGCCAGGGATAAGAATCACCCCCGAGTAGATCGCGAAAAATCCACCCCCCCCCAAGGCAATGAACAAAAAAAGCCCAATAATCATTGGCCATTTAGACTTCTTCTTCGGGTCCGCTGCCGGTAGCGCGTCGTTGTGTGTCACCCCAAACTCCAATCTTCGTCTTCAAGCGAAGATAGACTGGCGATCCTAACCGAATGTTAAGGGCAAGGCTGCAAAGTCCACCGAGAGAGCAAGTGCTGAATCGGGAGATACGTGTGCAAAACCTGCTGAGCCTTTGGGCCAACTTTAGCTTGGCCCGCCGCGCGGTGATCGTCGGGGCAACGCTGGCCATGTTTCTGGCAGTGCTGGGTCTGGCGCGCATGGCAGGGCAAACCAACATGGCCCTCCTTTACTCGGGTCTGGATCCGGCCGCTGCAGGGCAGGTGGTATCAGCGCTGGATCAGCAGGGAGTCAAATCGGAAATCCGCGGTGATTCGATTTTTGTGGATGAAACGCTGCGCGACTCGTTGCGCATGACACTTGCGGCCCAGGGGTTGCCAGAAACGGCGGGCACGGGCTATGAACTGCTGGATAATTTGTCGGGCTTTGGGACGACATCGCAGATGTTTGACGCTGCGTATTGGCGCGCCAAAGAGGGCGAATTGGCGCGCACCATTTTGGCGCTGCCATCGGTGAAGGCCGCACGGGTGCACATCGCCGAGGCGCCAACGCAAGTCTTTCAAAACAAAGCAAAACCATCTGCCAGTGTCACCGTCACTGCGCGCGGTGTGGCCTTAACCGCCGAACAAGCCCAAGCGATTCGCCATTTGGTTGCGGGGGCGGTTTCCGGCTTGCAGCCAGAAGATGTGGCGGTGATTGATTCAACCTACGGCCTGATCGCATCACAAGGCGACGCGGCAGCCCCCTCTGCGGCAGGCGACGCCAAAGCGGAAGAAATCAAGGCCAATATCGAACACCTTCTGGCTGCCCGTGTCGGACCCAATGCTGCGGTTGTCGAGGTTACGGTGAGCGTTGTCACCGACAGGGAAGAAGTGAACGAACGCACGCTCGACCCCAAGGGCAAAGTGGCGATTTCGACAGACACTCAAAACAATTCAGAGACATCTACAGGAAAAGATGGCTCGGTGACGGTCGCGTCAAACCTGCCAACCGGGTCTGGGGGTGCGAGTGGTTCGAACCAAAGCCAAACCAACACCAAATCTGAACGGGTGAATTTCGATGTCTCGGAAACCACGCGGCAGGTGATTAAACTGCCGGGCGCGGTGTCAAAACTCTCGGTCGCCGTATTGGTTGATCAAGAAAAGATCGTGGCCGCAGACGGCAGCGTCACGTTCAAGCCCCGCAGCGATGCGGAATTGGCGACGCTGAAGGAACTGGTCGCCTCGGCCGTGGGGCTGGATTTGGATCGGGGAGATAATCTGACATTGAAATCCCTGCCTTTTAAGCAACTTGCGACAGAAGGGACCTTAGCCGAAGCGGGCTTGGCATCGGTCTTTGGCCAAATCAATGTGCTGTCGATGCTCCAATTGGCGGTGCTGGCCTTGGTGGCCTTGGTGATGGGTCTTTTTGTGCTGCGGCCACTTCTCGTGTCCTCCAGTGCCGCTTTGCCCAGGATCGCGACGACTGCGCTGCCTTTGGCTCTCCCCGGTAAGACGGCGGATGGCCAAGTTTTAACAGGCGAAATTGATGACGGGGGCACAGAGGCCCTTGCAGAAGGGAATGCGCTTGAAGCGCCTGCCTTGGCAGAGATCCACGATCCCATCGCCCGTTTGAATTTTCTGATTGAGGAACGTCAGGCCGAATCCATAGAAATCCTGCGGTCTTGGATGGAATATGACGAGGAGGCCGCCTGATGCCCCTGTCGCTTGAGATTTTTGAAACCGACCCGAAAGCGACGCCGGGCCGGATTGTCCTGGACCAAATCGCACTTGCACGCGAACAGACAGCGTCTTTTGACAACGGCTACCGCGCAGGTTGGCAGGAGGCAAACGCCTCTGCGGCCGCCCATACCGCGCGCTGCAAAGCCGATCTTTCCCAGCATCTGCAAAGCCTAAGCTTCACCTACCACGAGGCGCAGGCCCATGTTCTGACTGCCCTTCAGCCGCTTTTTCAGCACATGGTTGAACATATTTTGCCAAGGATCGCGCACGATGCCTTGGCAGCCAAGATTGTGGAAACGCTGGCACCTTTCGCTGATCGTATGGGCCACACGCCCCTGATCCTACGGGTCAACCCCGCGCGCCAATCCACAG
>JBAXLX010000421.1:0-2824 GCA_037134595.1 Pseudomonadota bacterium | reverse complement strand
CGGCCAGAGGCCAGCGTGACCGAAACCCCGGCCGCCGTCACCTCTTGCGCCACGACCGTCTCACCCGAAAGCACGGTGATACCCGGCGTGGTGGTCATCGCTTGTTGGAAAGCCGCGTAAAGGTGCCGATCCTCAAGCATGAAACCCATCGGGCCTTCTTCGATCTCAGCCGAATCGAAGGTTAGGAACAGCGGCGATGGCCCTTGGCCCACGCGCCCGTCGGTGGTCTTGATCTGCAACATCGGCTGCGCTTTGTCGGCGACCAAGGGCCAAACCCCGATGCCTTCCAGCAACCGACGTGAGGCGATGGCCAGTGCATAGGCGCGCCCGTCAAAGCCCACCTCCCCGCGTGCCGGGGCGGGGCGGGCGTCAACCACCGTGACGCTGAGGCCGTTCCGCGCCAAAGCCAAAGCCAAAGCCGGGCCATTCAACCCGCCGCCTGCAATCAGAATGTCGCTGTCGTATGTCATGCCCAAGGATATGGATGACCGCGCGGGATTGTCCATGCGCCGCTTGGCCGCTACCGTCACGGCAACAGATGGAGGCACGGCAGAATGGCAGGCCATTGGGCGCTTAAATCAGCGGCGGAACTGGGGCGGGAAATCAACGCGGGCCGCATCAGCCCCGTCGATCTGGCCGAGGCGCATTTGGACGCCATCGGCAGCCATCCGCAGGCGGATCGCATCTTCGCCCGCACCACCCCTGCGCGTGCAAGGGCCGAGGCGATGGCCGCCCACGGTCGCGCCCGCACCGGCCAGCGCCGCAGCCTGATTGACGGCGTGCCGATCAGTTGGAAGGATAATTTCGACACCGCGGGTATCGCGACAGAGGCAGGCTCTGCCTTGCTGAAAAACCGCGTGCCGGTGAAGGATGCCGAGGTGCTGACGACCGCCACGCTGATGGGTCTGGTCTGCCTTGGTAAAACGCATATGAGCGAGTTGGCCTTTTCCGGGCTTGGCCTGAACCCCGTCACCGCGACCCCGCCCTGCATCAATGACGACCGCGCCGTGCCAGGGGGGTCATCTTCGGGGGCTGCGGCCTCCGTGGCCTTTGGCCTCGCACCAGCGGCCATCGGGTCGGATACGGGCGGGTCGGTGCGGATTCCGGCGGCGTGGAATGATCTGGTGGGGTTGAAAACCACGGCGGGTCGGCTGTCCATCGCGGGGGTGGTGCCGCTTTGTGAAAGCTTCGATACCGTTGGCCCCATCGCGCGGAATGTCGAAGACTGCGCCCATCTTTTCGCCGCGTTGGAAGGGGTGCGCCCGATTGATCTGTCCGGCGGCAGTCTGTCGGGGATGCGCTTTTTGGTGCTGGACACCGTCGCGCTGGATGATTTGCGAGAGGCACCGGGCAGGGGCTTTCAGGACTCCCTCACCCGTCTTTCCACCGCCGGGGCGCGGTTGGAGCATGGCGATATCCCCGCCGTGGCCGAGGCGATGGGTCTGGCGCCGATCCTGTTCACCTCCGAGGCTTACGCGATCTGGCGTGACGTGATTGAGGCTGCACCCGGCAAGATGTTCCCGCGTATCCTCGAACGCTTCCGTGCGGGTGGGAATTTCGGGGCCGCCGATTATGTGGCCGCCCAGCGACGGTTGCGCGATCTGCGCGCCGCGTTGGGGGCTGCGGTGGCGGGCTATGATGCGGTGCTGGTGCCTACCGCGCCGATCCTGCCGCCCGATGCTGCGCGGTTGATGACGGATGATGGCTACTACGTCACTGAAAACCTGCTGGCGTTGCGCAATACCCGTATCGGCAACTTGATGGGGGGCTGCGCGCTGACGTTGCCGACCTCACACCCCTCTTGCGGGATCAGTTTTATGTGCCCGCCGGGGCGCGAGGAGAAACTCTTGCGCATCGGTGCGGCGGCGGAAACGGCGTTGCGATAGGTTTGGTCAATTAGGACCGCACAAACCCCGCCTCGGCCATCAGCCGATCCGAGTTGCTTTCCACCGCCCGCTCTAGCGTCGCGGTGAATTCGGCCACGCCCAGACCGGGGGCGATCACCGGCAGGAATTCCACCACCGCCAGACCGGGCTTACGCAAGATGCCGTGGCGCGGCCAGAACACGCCGATATTGGTGGCGGCAGGCACGCAGGACTGACCCAGTTGCTGATACAAAAGCCCTGCGCCGACCTTGTAAGGCATCACCACCTCGGGCGCGACGCGGGTGCCTTGGGGGTAGATGATCAACTGCCCCGGTCCGGCGGGATTGTTGGCGACGGCCTGTTGCATTTCGGCAATCGCCCGTCCCTTTTTGCCGCGATCCACCGGCACACAGCCGATCCGCTGCGCATACCAGCCAAGGATAGGGGCCCATTTCAGCTCTTTCTTCATGATAAAGCGCGGGCGTGGGGTGACCGAGCAGATCACGATGATGTCAAAAAAGCTTTGGTGCTTGGCTGCGATCAACGCCTCACCCGTTGGCACCTCTCCGCGGATTTCAGACCGCAGACCACACAGCACGCGGGCCGAGAACCGCACCCAGTGGCAATAGGCATGAATGCCTGCCAAGGCCCCCCGCCGGCTGATTATTGCCGGGATGAGATAGACCAGCGCCAGAACAACCATCATCAGATACATCTGGAGGATGAAGATCAGCGACATCAGGTAGCGAAAAAGGATCATGTCAACTCGCGCAGTTTGCGGAAAGCGGCGGCGCGTGTCGCCAGCAAGGCGACGGCGGCGGCGATGGGGGGCAGGGCCAGTGGCAGCAACCAGCCAAAGCCTGTAAAGCCAAGGCCGGTCAGAAATCCGCCCGCCTCATCGACCGGGGGCAGCAGGGCGATGCCGATGGTTCCGGCAATGGCCCCGATGGCCGATCCGG
>JBAXLX010000420.1:0-2848 GCA_037134595.1 Pseudomonadota bacterium | reverse complement strand
GTGAAATTTACCACAACCGCAGGCTATGTGGTGCCCGAGGATTTGGCCCTTGCCGTCAACGCCGCCGTGGCCCTTGGGCGGCCCTTGCTGGTCAAGGGCGAACCGGGCACCGGAAAGACCGAACTCGCCCGCCAAGTGGCCGCCAGTTTGGGCATGGACTTGATCGAATGGCATGTCAAATCCACCACCAAAGCCGCGCAAGGCCTGTATGAATACGACGCCGTCGCCCGCCTGCGCGATGGCCAGTTGGGCGAGGCGCGGGTGCATGACGTGGCCCATTACATCCGCCCGGGCAAACTGTGGCAGGCCTTCACCGCCCCGGCCCGCGCGGTGCTGCTGATCGACGAGATCGACAAGGCCGATATCGAATTTCCCAATGACCTGTTGCAAGAATTGGACCGGATGGAGTTTCACGTTTACGAAACCGGCCAAACCATCCGCGCCACGCATCGCCCCGTGGTCATCATCACTTCCAACAACGAAAAAGAACTGCCCGACGCCTTTTTGCGCCGCTGCTTTTTCCACTTCATCCGCTTTCCCTCGCCCGAGGCGCTTGGCGCCATCGTGCGCGTGCATTTCCCGCATCTCAAAGAAGACCTGCTGGCCGCCGCCTTGACCCAATTTTTCGAGATTCGCGAAGCGCCGGGGGTGAAGAAGAAACCCTCCACCTCCGAAGTGCTGGATTGGCTAAAGCTGCTTTTGGCCGAAGACCTGACCCCCGCCGACCTGCAGCGCGATGCCAAGACCAACCTGCCGCGCCTGTACGGCGCATTGCTCAAGAACGAGCAAGACGTGGCTTTGTTTGAAAAGCTTGCCTTTCTGGCGCGGCGTGACAGGTAGCTATACACCGCGCCTGCGCCGCGTTAAGGCTGCGGCGATACGGGCAGAACAGGGGTAAGCGCGATGATTTGGCTTCCGGCAATGATGATCGGCGCGGTTTGGGGCGCAGTACGGGCGCGCAAACGCGGCGGTGACCGGTTGGATGCGGCGCAATACGGCGCGGTCTATGCGATTGGCCTTGGGCTTTTGGCGGTGCTTGTTTCCATCACGATTGACCAGATGACGCACTAAGATGTTTTTGCCCTTCTTTTTGTGCTTAAAAAAGACAGGGGTGCCGGTCAGCTTGGGCGAATATCTGGCATTCTTGGGCGCGCTGAAAACCGGCCTTGTCACCCATGATGCGACGGGGTTTTACCATCTGGCCCGACTGGCCTTGGTGAAAGACGAACGCTTCTTTGACCGATTTGACCGCGCTTTTGCGCAAAGCTTTCAAGGGCTTGACACTCTGCCCTTGGAAGAGGTGCTGCAAGCCCTGGACCTGCCCGCCGACTGGCTGGACGACCGCTTGATGCGGCATTTGTCGGAAGAAGAGCGTGCGGCCGTCAAAGCCTTGGGCGGCTTGCAAGCCTTGATGGATGCCCTGCGCGACAGGCTGGCCGAGCAAAAGGGCCGCCATCAGGGCGGCAACAAATGGGTCGGCACGGGCGGCACCTCGCCCTTTGGCAATGCTGGCTACAATCCCGAAGGGGTGCGCATCGGCGGCCAAAGCACGCATAAAAGCGCGGTCAAGGTCTGGGAAAAGCGCGAGTTTCGCAACCTTGACACCGACGCCGAACTTGGCCCCCGCAGCTTGAAACTGGCCCTGCGGGCACTGCGCCAATGGGCGCGCACCGGCGAAAGCCGCTTTGACCTGCCCGCCACCATCGCCGCCACCGCCCGCCAAGGCTGGCTGGATGTGCAAGAGCGCCCCGAACGGCGCAACGCGGTCAAGCTTTTGTTATTCTTGGATATTGGCGGGTCAATGGATGGTCATGTGCTGGCGACCCAAGCCCTGTTTGCCGCCTGTAAGGCCGAGTTTCGCCAGCTATCCTTCTTTTACTTTCACAATTGCCTGTATGAAGAGGTTTGGACCGACAACGCCCGCCGCCTGACTCAACGCCTGCCGACATGGGACATTCTGCGCCGCTACGGCCCCGATTACCGCGCCATCTTTGTCGGCGATGCCGCGATGAGCCCTTATGAGATCGACTCTCCCGGCGGTTCGGTCGAACATTGGAACCCCGAACCCGGCAGAACATGGCTGACCCGCGCCACCCAGCACTGGCCGCGCCATCTGTGGATCAATCCGGTGGACGAGCCGCAGTGGGCCTATACCCGTTCTACCCAGATGATATCGCGCTTGTTTGACGGCCGAATGGTGCCGCTGACCTTGGCAGGCTTGGCCAAGGGCATCAAGACCCTGCGCTAGGGCCTGCGGCCCCCTCGACCGCTTTGCCCAAGCGCCACAACTGCGCGCGTTTCAAAAAAGCCCGCAGCGGCAAGGGCTTACCCGCCATCTGTTCCGCACGGCGGTGCACATCGTTCACCACGGCCCCCACCTCGGCGGGGTGGCGCGACCAAAGCTCCCACAAGAACCCGTCCGGATCGCGCCGCTCGATCCCTTCGTCTGCCAGAAGGGGGCGGGGGAAATCAACCGCGTTAAAGGTCATAATCGCATCGGCATGGCCAGCAATCGCCACGGCCAGAACGTGCACATCGTTGGGGTCAGGCAAGGCCAGACGCGCTTCGATATTGGGTTGGCCTTCACGCTGGCGCGTGGAAAGGCCGCCCTAGCAAGGGCGGCATCGCCCTCGGCCAAAGCCTGCGCCACCGGCCCCAGCTTGGCCGTGGCCAGCACCCATTCGCGCAAAATCCGGTCTGACCATTGCGGCTCGTACAGCCCGCGTGCTGCGACGCCCAACAAAAGCTCGCGCAGCACGGTGGGGTAGAGCACGCAAGCATCCAGAACGGCGCGCATCACTCCAGCCGGAAGAACAGCGATTTGAGGTACGCACTTTCGGCCAGCACC
>JBAXLX010000419.1:0-2849 GCA_037134595.1 Pseudomonadota bacterium | reverse complement strand
TCAAAGACGCCGTCGACAAACACCAGCTTGACGGCATCCAGCCCCGCAAACAGCACAGCCGCAGTATCGCTTAATTCGGCAGGCTTAGCCTGCGCGGCGTTAAAGGCCGCAGGATCGGTATAGTGCCAATACTCATCCCGCTTGCCCGGCAGACCCATCGCCGATAGCCGCGCTAGGGCGGTTTCGCGTGCCGCTGTCATGCCAGCGGGAAGACCTAGCCCCGCCAACCGCGTGGCCAGCGCCTCGGCCTTCACCGATACCGCCCCCATCACTGCACCTCTGCCAGCAAATCCGCATAGCCGTTGTTTTCAACTTCCAGCGCCAGCTCTGGCCCGCCGGTTTTGATGATCCGGCCCGCCGCCATGATATGCACAACATCGGGTTTGATATGGTCCAGCAGGCGCTGGTAATGTGTGATCACCAAGAAGCTGCGACCGGCTGAGCGCAGCGCATTGACCCCTTCGGACACCAGTTTCATCGCATCCACATCCAGACCGGAGTCTGTTTCATCCAAGATGCACATCTTGGGTTCCAGCATGGCCATCTGCAAGATTTCGTTGCGCTTCTTCTCGCCGCCCGAAAAGCCAACATTGACAGGGCGTTTCAGCATATCGGAGTCAATCTTCAGACCCTTGGCCTTTTCGCGCACCAGCTTCAGAAAATCCCCCGCCGAGATGTCCGGCTCGCCCCGCGTTTTGCGCTGCGCATTCAACGCGGTGCGCAAAAAGGTCATATTGCCCACGCCGGGGATTTCCACGGGGTATTGAAAGGCCAGAAACAACCCCTGTGCGGCGCGCACTTCCGGTTCCATCGCCAAAAGATCCGCCCCGTCCAGCGTGGCGCTGCCCTCGGTGACGGTATAGCCATCGCGGCCCGACAGCACATAAGACAGCGTCGACTTGCCCGACCCGTTCGGCCCCATGATCGCATGCACCTCGCCCGCGCCGATCGACAGCGTCACCCCTTTGAGGATCTGCTTATCTTCTTCTTCGAGTTTCACGTGCAGGTTGTTGATTTCAAGCATTCTTCTTGTCCTTAAAGCTGGGCAGAGCGGATGTGTAGGGTGGGCTTAGCCCACCGATCCTTCAAGGCTGATGGCCACAAGGCTTTGCGCCTCCATGGCGAATTCCATGGGCAGGGCTTGCAGCACCTCGCGGCAAAAGCCGTTGACGACCAAGGCCACGGCCTCTTCCTCGCTCATCCCGCGCGAGCGGCAGTAAAACAGTTGATCCTCATCCACCTTCGAGGTGGTGGCTTCGTGTTCCACCCGCGACGAGGTATTCTTGACCTCGATATAGGGCACAGTATGCGCGCCGCACTGATCGCCGATCAGCAGGCTGTCGCATTGGGTGTAATTGCGGCTGTCGGTGGCTTTGGGGTGCATCGACACCAAGCCGCGATAGGTATTCTGGGCCCGCCCCGCCGAGATGCCTTTCGACACAATGCGCGACTTGGTGCGCTTGCCAAGGTGGATCATCTTCGTGCCGGTGTCGGCCTGTTGGGCGTTGTTGGCGATGGCGATAGAGTAGAACTCGCCTTGGGAATCGTCGCCGCGCAGGATGCAAGACGGGTATTTCCACGTGATCGCCGACCCCGTTTCCACTTGCGTCCACATCACCTTGGCCCGCGCCTCGCGGCAATCGGCGCGCTTGGTGACAAAGTTGTAAATACCGCCGCGCCCTTCTTCATCGCCCGGATACCAGTTTTGCACGGTGGAGTATTTCACCTCGGCATCTTCCAAGATCACCAGTTCCACCACGGCGGCGTGCAATTGGTGGGTGTCGCGCTTGGGTGCGGTGCAGCCCTCAAGATACGACACATAAGCACCGCGATCACAGATGATCAGCGTGCGTTCGAACTGGCCGGTGTTTTCGGCGTTGATGCGGAAATAGGTCGAAAGCTCCATCGGGCAGCGCGTGCCGGGCGGGATATAGACGAAAGACCCATCCGAGAAGACTGCGCTATTAAGGGTTGCAAAGAAGTTGTCCGTCGGCGGCACGACCGAGCCAAGATATTTGCGCACCAAATCGGGATGCTCTTTAACCGCTTCGCTGATCGAACAGAAAATCACCCCCGCTTTGGCCAGTTCGGCCTTGAACGTCGTGCCAACAGAAACGCTATCAAACACCGCATCCACCGCCACGCGCCGCTCGCCTTCGGGCGCTTCAACACCTGCCAGAAGCGCTTGTTCTTTCAGCGGAATCCCGAGTTTCTTATAGGTGGCCAAAAGCTTCGGGTCCACCTCGTCCAGCGACTTGGGTTTGACGGCCATGCTGCGCGGGGTGGCGTAGTAATACTGGTCTTGATAGTCGATCTTGGGATAGCTGAGCATCGCCCAATGCGGTTCTTCCATGCCCAGCCAGCGCCGATAGGCGGCCAAGCGCCAGTCTAGCAGCCAATCCGGCTCGCCATTCTTGCCGCTGATTAGGCGCACGATGTCTTCGGACAGGCCCTTGGGGGCATAGTCCATCTCGATATCGGTGGCCCAACCGTATTTATAGGCCCCCATGGCCGCCACGGTTTCAATCGTCTCGCGGTCCACACCGTCGCGGACGTCAAGTTGGGGCAGGTCCAGTTCGATATCGGCCATGATCTTGTCCTTCACCCTCAATACCTTGCGGCGCGTTCTTTAAGCGACCCGTTGCAGGATGCGCTTGTATTCGCGGCCCCACGCCTCGGCAAAGCGCAGCACCTGATCTTGCGTTGTGGTCGGCCCCAGCGATATCCGGATCGCTTGGCCCGCCAAAGTCTCGTCATAGCCCATCGCCTGTAAGGTCCGGCTGGACCGCACCTTGCCGCTCGAACAGGCCGACCCTGCCGAGATGGCAAAGCCGGACAGGTCCATGACC
>JBAXLX010000418.1:0-2854 GCA_037134595.1 Pseudomonadota bacterium | reverse complement strand
CCCAAGGCCGTTGATCAGGCTATCATTGCCCTCGCCACCCAAAAGCACATCCTGCAGAAGACCGCCGTCCAAGACATCTGCCCCCAAGCCCCCCGTCAAACTATCCATTCCGCCACCGCCGAAAAGCCGGTCGGCCCCGGCGTCCCCGTCAAGGGTATCGTTGCCGTCCTGACCGAATAATTTGTCCGACCCGCCGTAGCCATTGGCGTAATCGTTAAATTGCGATAAGGCAAAGACGTCATTGCCGGACAGCATTCGTTTAATAATGAGGGAATCGTCCATCGTGGATGTCGTCTCGACGGCCTTCCACAGCGCAGTGGCCAAGATGTTGAACCCTTCAAAGGCCACCGTTTGAACCGAGCTTGATCCATCGATGACAAAATCAGCAAAAGAGGTCACGATTCCGTCGGTAAAGCTTACATCGTTGGGGGCTTTGGAACTGATCGTCAGGTCTTTGCCGACAAACATATCTGCGTGCTCTGTTCCACCCTTGGAAAAACGGGCCACCAAACTGTCCAACGTTGGGGTCGAATGCGGGTCGAGCGCAGACCCCTTGAGCAACTCAAAGGATTTAAGCCCAGATTTGATAAAGCTTAGATCAAAATTGTTTTGATTAAAAGCAACGTTCGCCGTTATGGTTGTCATAGCTATACCCTTTTTTAAGATGTCATCTCACCAAAGCGCCCGTGTAAGACTTTGCTTTGGACTTCGGTATAGAATTTAATCCCCAAAGATTACTCTTTGGTGTATAGGTTTGGGTCATTGCTTTCAATTTTATTCTTTTTGACAGGTTCGCTGCCCGGCCAGCGCATGCCCGCCTTTTGCGCAAAGGGCTTGGAAACACGCGGCGCGCCGTGGGCCTTGGTCCTAGGGAAGTTGTCTGCCGGCAATCGCAGTCCTAAAACCCAAAACGCGTGTGGCCTTACCCCTTGGCCTTGGGCGTCAGTAGTGTCGCAGGCCGCAGCGCCTCGGCGGCTTTGAACAGGCTGAAGGTTTGGTTGACGTAGTTCACAACGCCGCTGACTTGCTCTATGTATTTTGACAGCTCCGGCGTGCGCTCGGCTTCGACCATCTGCACTGCCCGCTCGGGGTTTTGGGCTTCGAACTGGCAGTAAAACAGCGGCTCGCCGCGGCGCAGCACAAGGTCTTTGGCCGGCTCGTGCCACTCAAACGCCCACATCAGGGGGCGCGGCCAAGCGTTGAGCGGAAAGCGCCCGCCAAAGATCGTGCCGGGCAGCGGATTGGGCCGGTAATGCGCAAAGGTGCCGATTTGCGAGATATAGACCAGCTCATCGGCGATAAAGCAGTAGGGCAGCGACAGTTGCACCGTGGGCCGGTCGGGGTAGCGCCACTCCGTCTCGGCGACAAGCGTTAAGACTTCGTTGATCTTGTTGGCGCGGATGGACGAGGCCGTCCCTGCCCGGTTGATCAGATGCGGTTTGCCCTTGTCGTCGCGGCCAAAGCCGATGTGCAGGTCGTAGGGGCAGTTCACTACGAAATACCGGCTTTCCAGCTGAATCACCGCCGGACAGCGGCTGGCGGATTTGGCGTGGGCCTTGTTGGTCTGCCGGAAGATCAGCCGTTCGGGCGCATCAAACAGCACCGCCCCTTTGTCAGAGGTTAAAAACCAGCCTACCGTCACCGGACCGGTATTTGGCCCCGGCTCTGGCCTGTCAAATGCAACCGTAATTTCCATCTCTGCCTCCGAAATAGCCCTAAGAAACGCCCACCTCAGCCGTCTGTCAACTGGCCGATTTGGCTTGCACCATGCTTTGCCCCGCGTCAGGGCGCAACCGGGCAAATACTGCGGCAGAGGCAAGGGCCAAGCCCGCGATCAAGGCGAAGACATAGGGAAAGTTCCCCAGATCCGGCGCTGATGTGCCGCGCAACGTGCCGCAAATTTCCAGCCCCATGGCCGCAAGGGTGATGCCCACCGATCCCGACAATTGCTGCAGCACCGCCGTGAAAGACGTGGCTGACGACAGGCGGGCCGCCGTCACCTCGGCATAGCCGATCGCGTTGATCGCGGTGAATTGCAACGAGCGTGACAGCCCGCCCGCCACCAAAATAGCAACGATCACCGGAACTGGCGTGCTTTGGGTAAAAAACGCAGGCCCCAAGATCAACACCCCCGAGATCAGCGCATTGCCCATCAGCACCCCGCGAAAGCCAAAGCGCCGCAGCAGGGGTTGGGCCGCGAATTTCATCGCCATCGCCCCTAACCCCGACGAGAACGTCAACAGGCCAGAGGCAAAGGCCGTCAGCCCGAACCCCAGTTGAAACATCAACGGCAGCAAGAACGGCAGCGCCCCGACGCTGATGCGAAACAAGCTGCCCGCCCCAACCGAGATGCGAAAGGTGGGCAGCATAAGCAGGCGCAGATCGACCAGCGGCTCCTCAACCCGCAGGGCGTGGCGCACAAAGGCAAAGGTCAGCGCCATACCGCCCAGAACCAGCGCCAAAATCGCCCAAAGGGGGGCAAGGTTTAACCCTGCCAGCGTCAAGCCCGTCAAAAACGCCGCAAGGCCCGGACCGGCCATCACAAAGCCCTTCAGATCAAAGCGCCCCGTCCCCGTCTCGCGGATATTGGGGATCAGCAGGGTCACAAGCACGATCCCCAGCACTGCCAGCGGAAGGTTGATCCAGAAAATCCAGCGCCAGTGGAAATAGGTCGTGATATAGCCCCCCAGCGGCGGCCCCATCACAGGGCCCAGCAGGGCAGGCACGGTCAGCCAAGCCAAGGCCCCCACCAGCCCCTCTCGCGGGACGGTGCGCAGCAAGATCAACCGCCCCACCGGCACCATCATCGCCCCGCCGATCCCCTGCAAGATGCGCGCCAGCACCAGCTGCCACA
>JBAXLX010000417.1:0-2862 GCA_037134595.1 Pseudomonadota bacterium | reverse complement strand
GCTGTTTCGCGTGCACGAAGAACCCAGCCCGCAAAAGCTGGACTCGCTGCGCGAAGTGGCCGAGGCCTCGGGCTTTACGCTTGCCAAGGGCCAAGTGCTCAAAACCGCCCACCTCAATCGCCTTCTGTCGCAGGCCGAGGGCAGCGAATTTGCCGAGTTGATGAACATATCCACCCTGCGGTCGATGACACAGGCCTATTACAGCCCTGACAACTTTGGCCATTTCGGGCTGGCCTTGCGCAACTATGCCCATTTCACCTCGCCCATCCGGCGCTATTCCGACCTGATCGTCCACCGCGCGCTGATCTCGGCGCATGGCTGGGGCAAGGATGGGCTGTCAGTCTGGGATATGGAAAATCTGGGTGAGACGGGCAAGCTGATTTCCGACACCGAGCGCCGCTCGATGGCGGCAGAGCGTGATACGACCGACCGATATCTGGCGGCCTATCTGTCCGACCGTGTCGGGGCCGAGTTCACGGGGCGGATTTCCGGCGTGCAGAAATTCGGCCTGTTCGTAAAGCTGGATGAAACTGGTGCAGACGGCTTGGTGCCAATCCGCAGCGTGGGGCGCGAGTATTACCGCTATGACGAGGCCAGCCAAACCCTGACCGGTGCCGACAGCGGCCAGGTCATCGGCCTAGGCCAGCGCGTGCTGGTCCGCTTGGCCGAGGCGACACCGGTGACGGGTGGCCTGACGCTGGACCTTTTGTCGATTGAGGGCGAAACCCTGCGCGTTCCGTCCTCAAAAAGCGGGCGCTACGCGGCGCGCAAGCCTGCGGCGTTTAAAGCCAAGCGCGATGCGGTCAAACGCAAGGTCACCCGCAAGCCGCGTTAAATTCAACATAATTTGTCTTGCCGCAAAGCCCTGCCCCGTGTATCGCCACAGTGCGGAGCCTTATTCCGTTTCACCCATGGACCTGATCCTCATGCCAACCCACAGTCGATTGACCGTGCCGTCAGGGCAGCGTTAGGCCAAGGATGGCTCCTTGCCGCGCCGCCCGTGATGGCCGGTCGTAAGGAGATAACATGCAAGCTTTCCTCAAAAGCCGCTTTGACCGTTTGGCAGAGTGGATTTCCGCAGCCCTTGGTCGCCCCATGGCCTTTCTGGCGGCATTGGGCATCGTGACCCTTTGGGCCATCAGCGGGCCGCTGTTTGGCTATTCGGACACATGGCAATTGGTGATCAACACCGGCACCACCATTTCCACCTTCTTGATGGTGTTCTTGCTGCAAAACACCGGCAACCGCACGATTGCCGAGTTGCAAGACCACTTGCACCGGCTGGAACGGCAAAACGCCGACATTCTTGCCCTGCTGCAAGGCCAAAGCGGCGACATGCGTCGTGCCGCGTGACGTTTTGCAGGCGGTACGACATATCCTTTTCGCACTGGTCTTGATATCAGGGCTAGGAGGCGCTTGTTTGTCTTGGGCAGAGGGGCCGCCCCAAGGCGGGGGGCACGCCAGACAGGAGATCGCGGTGAGCGAGGGCGAGGTGCAAGCGTGGATTGCGGCGTTTCGACCGCGTGCCTTGGCGCATGGAATAACCAAAGCGACGCTGGATGCGGCCTTAAGCGGGGTCAACCTGCGCCCAGACGTGATCGAGCGCGACCGCACGCAGGCGGAATTCACCCGCACCATCTGGGATTATCTTGACCGCGCCGTCTCGCAAGAGCGCATCGCGGCGGGCAAAGCGGCGTTGCGCAAGCGCAAGGCTCTGTTGGATCGGATCGAAGCGACCTACGGCGTGGACCAGCAGGTCGTGCTGGCAATTTGGGGGCTGGAAAGCAACTACGGTCAGACGCGCGGCACGATCCCCACGATCGCGGCGCTGGTCACGCTTGCGGCCTCAACCCGGCGCGGGGGGTATTTTGAACACGAATTGCTCGCAGCTTTGCGCATCTTGCAGCAGGGTGATGTGACGGCCGCCAAGATGAAGGGCAGTTGGGCAGGGGCGATGGGACATACGCAGTTCATGCCATCAAGCTTTCTGGCGCAGGCGGTGGATTTCAACGGCGACGGGCGCCGCGATATCTGGAGCGATGATCCAAGCGATGCCTTAGCCTCGACCGCGGCCTATCTCGCCCATGCCGGCTGGCATAGGGGGCAGCCTTGGGGGGCAGAGATCACCCTGCCTCAAGGGTTTGACTACCGATTGGCAGGGGAAAAGGTCCACCATAGCCCTGCCCAATGGCAAAAGATCGGGGTTGCGCGGGCAGGCGGTGGGGATTTGCCCGCTTGCGCCGAAGCTTCGGTGTTGGTGCCGGCCGGGGCGCGGGGGGCGGCCTTTCTGATCTGCCCGAACTTCCATGTCATCGAGCGGTACAACCCGGCAGATGCCTATGTCATCGCCGTGGGCCATCTGGGCGACCGGATTTTGGGCGGCGGCCAGATCATCGCCCCTTGGCCGCGCGATTTGCGCGCCTTGACTTTGGACGACCGCATCGATCTGCAACGCCGTCTGACCCAAGCAGGCTTTGATACGGGCGGAGCCGATGGCCGGATTGGCCCGCGCACACAAAGCGCTATTCGCGCCTATCAAACCGCGTCCGGCTTGGTGGCGGACGGGTTTGCCAGTTTAGCTATTCTGCGCCGCTTGGGCGGCCAACCCTAGCGGGGCGGACCTTTGTGCGCCGCCCTCAAAGGCCCCAAAAAGCCTTCCCCTTTCAGACTTGCCCAAATATCCCCGCCGGAGGCTGCAACGCCGCACCATCCGCAACGCTTAGGCGAAAAGACCCTGACAGAACCACCCGCCCGACATATCTGCCCCGTGGGCGTAGTAGAGCCACAAACGCTCGCCCCCCTCCACCTCGACCCGCCAATAATCGCGTGGGCCGGATCGCCACTCGGGATCGTCCAGCCACC
>JBAXLX010000416.1:0-2879 GCA_037134595.1 Pseudomonadota bacterium | reverse complement strand
CCGATAGTCGCCTATCGGGAGCGTCGTTGCCGGTCCTGAGCAGCTTTGCCGCACCAAGTCCGTTGCCCACGGTTCTTGCACCCAAAAAGTCGTCAATCGACCTGGGCGCCGCCGCAGACCCGAAGCCGTTGCCGGCAAAGGCTGACATAGGGTCGTGGCGCGATGCTCCCGGCAGCGGGTGTCCTGTCTGAAGGGCGCGCAAGCCATCTTGGCAAGTATTGGGCCGCTCGCTGGCGAAGGCGGCTAAAGGGTCGGCTCCAGCGTTCCACGCAAATGTGGATTTCTCCTTGTTAGTCGTGAAAAACGCGTCGTCGAACACGGATTGGGTCGCGGCTTCGCGCGGCCCAATCGCGCTGAAGGGATCACTTTCCATGGGATCGATGCGGCTGCCCTGCCCGGGTTCTGAAACTCTCACAACCAGCAACTGAAACATCCCGAATTGAGCGGACTCGCCGACTCCCAAAATCGCCTCCTGACCCAGGGTCAATTCGCCATTCGCGGTGCTGACCCCATTCACCGTCGACAGCACCTTGATCCTGACGCCCTGCTGAGCGTAATCGACAGCCAGATGTTTACGCGAAATGGTTCGTGCTGGGTCTGGAAGCGGAATTGACGCGTGCTGATCTCGCCCAAGAACCGCCGGAGGCGCGTCTTGTTCAATGTGCGCGTCGTAGCTGAAGGTAGGGCTGGTCAGTCGAATAAGATGAGACACAAGCGAAGTTCTTCCAAAACGATTCAAATAGTAATGCTATATTCTCCGTGAATAAAGACCACGAAAGCAATTGGCTTTAAAGTGGCGACTCTTTGGCGGATAGTGCCCAGCTATACCCCAATCTCGGAGCGGAGGTCCGACAAGACTGATGCTGCCAAGCAACATGCAACATTGGAGAATTCAATGAGTGACATCAGTCGATCTAAGCTGTTTTCGAAATTGGGCGGATCAACCTATAAATCGCTGGAGGCGGCCACTGTTTTTTGTAAACTTAGGGGAAACCCTTATGTTGAGCTGGTGCACTGGTTGTTCCAGTTACGACAAATTGAAAATGGCGATTTGGCGAAAATAGGCGACAAGTTTGGTCTGGATGGCGGAAAATTGCAGGTGGATTTTACGCGGGCGCTCGACGCGCTACCGCGCGGCGCGAGTTCTATTTCGGATTTGTCTTCCCACTTGGATGAGGCCGTAGAAAGGGCTTGGACCTACGCGTCGGTAATGTACGGTTCATCCCGAGTCAGGACGGCACATCTGTTGATAGGGGCTTTGAAGTCGACGTCGTTGCGCAATGCCCTCTTTGCCATCTCCCGCGAGTTTGAAAAGATCAAGGTTGACCTACTCGTCGACGAGTTCGTCTCCATTGTCGCGAGTAGCGCCGAGTCCGTGGACGAGGGCAATCAGGGGGGCGGAGAAAGTCCCGGCGCATCTTCGGGCGCAATGGCGTCTGAAGAGACCGAGGGCAGCGCGCTCAAGCGCTACTCGCATGATCTCACGGAGAAGGCGGCGCGCGGTGATATTGATCCGGTCCTCGGGCGCGATGAAGAAATCAGGCAGATCGTCGATATTTTGATGCGGCGCCGTCAAAATAATCCGATTCTCACTGGTGAAGCGGGGGTGGGCAAGACATCTGTGATAGAGGGCTTTGCGCTGCGAGCGGTCAAGGGTGATGTGCCCCCGGCATTGCGTGGCATTCGCATCTGCTCGCTAGACCTGGGTTTGCTGCAGGCTGGCGCAAGCATGAAAGGGGAGTTCGAAAACAGGCTGCGCCAAGTGATTGACGAGGTCCAGAATTCGGTGAAGCCAACGATCCTGTTCATTGATGAAGCGCACACGTTGATCGGTGCTGGTGGTGCGGCGGGCACCGGTGACGCGGCGAACTTGCTCAAACCTGCTTTGGCGCGCGGCAAATTGCGCACCATAGCCGCAACAACTTTTGCAGAGTACAAGAAATACTTTGAAAAGGACCCTGCCCTGACCCGGCGTTTTCAGGTGGTCCAGGTCGACGAGCCAGATGAGGTCAAAAGTATCCAAATGCTGAGGGGCGTGGTCCCAGTGCTTGAAAGGCATCATCATGTACAGATTCAGTCTAGTGCAGTTGAGGCTGCAGTTCGGCTTTCGCATCGCTACATACCTGCGCGTCAATTGCCAGACAAGGCGGTAAGCCTGCTCGATACCGCCTGTTCGCGTGTTGCTGTGAGTCAGTTCGCCACACCCTCGGCTGTGGAGGATCGCCAGCGTACGATCGAAGTTCTACAGACCGAACTGGATGTGTTGAGGCGCGAGTCCACCTTTGGGATTGATCATGGCAAACGCGTGATCGCGATTGAGGCCGATATAGAGAGGACAAAGCGCGAACTTTTGGCGCTTGAAGAACGCTGGAATCTGGAACGAGAACTGGTCAAAACCATCTTCCTCCACCGCGAAAAAATCGAGCAAAAGGACGACGGCCATGAGGCTTCGTACAGCGCCCTGGCGCAGGCGCAAAAGGACTTGCAGGCGATGCAACTCCCTTCGGCGCTCGTTCTTCCCACCGTGGACGACATGGTCGTCGCGTCGGTGGTGCAGGATTGGACTGGAATCCCCTTGGGCAAGATGGTGGGCGACGAGGTAAAGAATGTTCTTGCACTGGCGCAGACGCTCAACAGGCGGATCATCGGCCAGCAGCATGGCTTGGATATGATTGCCAAGCGCATACAGACTGCGCGTGCCAAATTAGACAACCCGAACAAGCCGATCGGAGTGTTCATGCTCTGCGGCCCCTCTGGCGTGGGCAAGACCGAGACCGCGCTGGCGCTGGCTGACACGCTGTATGGCGGCGAGCACAATATCATCACGATCAACATGAGCGAGTACCAGGAAGCACATACCGTTTCTTCATTGAAGGGGG
>JBAXLX010000415.1:0-2881 GCA_037134595.1 Pseudomonadota bacterium | reverse complement strand
CCCCCACGCGGGTGATCAGTTGAAAATCGGCGACGGGGGGGGATTGGTCTGTCATGGTTGGGGCTCCGATGCGGCCAGAAGATAGCCTTTGTTGGCAAGGTCTTGCAGCAAGGCCAGACAATCGGTCAGGATCAGGTCTGGGTCGGCGGTGTATTTGGCGGCCAAAAGGTCGACCATATCTTGAATGCGGCGCTGCCCGTCACACAGTTGCAGCACCTCAACGGCGATATCATCTGGCACCAGCACGCGTTCGGGCACCAAAATCACCCAGCGGTCGCGCGTGGTGTCAAAGCGCAGTTTGACATGGCGCGGAATCAAGGGACGGCTGGTCGCGTCATACATTGGGCGCGATTTGCGGGTGCTTTGGTCCATCAGCCGCGCTCGGGGTGAAAGACGCCCGGGGGCGGAAAGCCTGTGACATAGGCGTGATACAGCGCATCCAATTGCACCCAGAGCACCTGCGTCTTAAAGGTCAGCGCATCGCAGACCAACTGGCGTTCGGCGGGGGTGGTGGCGTGCTGTTTGACATAATCCAGTGCAAAGCCTGCGTCGCGCGGCGCTTGTTCCAGACGCCGCTGGAAATAGGTCATCACGGACGGGTTGATAAAGTCGTAATGCTGCAGCATCCCCGCGATGCGGGTTTCGTGCAGGGTTGGCGCGAAAAGTTCCGTCAAAGACGAGGCTATCGCCTCTAGCGGTGATTTGCGGCCCACAAAATCGACATAGGCATCCACGGCAAAGCGCGTGGCGGGCAGAATGCCTTCCGCCCTTTCCACATAGGCGCGGTCTAGGCCCAAACCATCAGTCAATTGCAACCACCGCTCGATCCCGCCCTCGCCGCCCATCTGGCCGCCGATCTGGCCGTCGTGGTCTTCGATCCGGTGCCGCCATTCCAACCGGATGTCACGGTCGCGAAACCGCGATAGAACCACGGCGTCTTTGATCGGGATAGAGCTTTGATAGTAATACCGATTCAACGCCCAAGCCTGCACTTGGCCCTTGGTCAGCTTGCCGCCATGCAGCATATGGTGGAACGGATGCAGCGCATGGTAGCGCGTCGCCCCGATATGGCGCAACCGGCGCTCCATTGCTTCGGGGCTGGTCAAAGGTTCGGTCATCGCGGGGTCAGGGGTGGGCAAGGTCACAGAACGAATTCCTCTCCGACAGCGGGAATGCGCCAGCCGGCATCTGTCAGCGCCTGACGCTGGGCTGAGTGCGGCAAAAGCGCGGGGTTGGTGTTGTTGATATGCACAAAGACGCGCTGGCCGATCGACAGGCCCGACAGCGCCGCCATGGACCCCTGGGGGCCCGACATCGACAGATGTCCCATCCGCTGGCCAGTTTTGGCCCCAAGGCCCGCGCGGATCATCTCATCATCTTGCCACAAGGTGCCGTCAAACAGCACCAGTTTGGCCCCGTCCAGCCGTGCCGCCAGTTCAGGCGTCACCTCGGCACAGGCGGCTATGAAATACACCGCATCGTCGCCTGAGGTCCGCGAGATCTTCAGACCGATCGTATCACCCGGATCAGATAAGGCATCTTCCATGTACCAAGCAGGCTTACCCGCCACGGCAAACGCCTCAACCAACAGGCCAGATGGCGATTTATCCGGCAGCAGGGGTTCAAACGGCTGATCCAGCAGCATCGGCACGCGCGGCACCAATTTGCGGTTCAGCACCTCGAAGACCGAGTTCGCGGCCAAGGTCGCCAAAACGCGCGGATGGGCGTGCAGGGCGAAGGGGCTGCTTTCGCGCAATGACAAAAGGCCCGCAATCGCGTCAATCTCGCCATTGGTCAGGATCACCCCTGCAATGGGCGAATGGCGCAACTGGCCACAGGCCGGATGCAGCGCGGGGGTTTGCAAAATCTGTTGACGAATGTCGGGCGAGGCGTTGATCAAGAACCAATGACGGCCCTCATCGGCGCTGACCGCCACAGACACATGCGTCGAGCGAAGGGAGGGGTCGCTCCACGCGGCGCTGCATACGGGGCAATTGCAGTTCCATTGCGGAATGCCGCCCCCTGCCGCAGATCCTAGGATGACGACCTTCATCATGGACGCTTCCTTTGACCCGCGGCAGGAGAGTGAATTACTTCTGCTTTGCGCAGGCGTACATGTTGATTTCCATGCCAACTTGCACTTCAGCAACTTTCGGTGTGTTCCAAGCCATGATTGTCTCCTCCAGAAACAGTCCAACGTCTTGTGCGGACGTCACGCTGCGAAGGGGGAATCCTCTCCGCCTTATGATGTTACCCACAGGACGGGGGGGCCACTATCTATCCTTGCCATAGCCCCAAGTTATTGGGCAGCCGCGTCCGACATATCAATTTTGGACATGCCGATGGCGGCCGAGGCGATAAAGGGCGGCATGGGGTCAATCGGCGGCAAGGCCACGGCTTGCCCCACCTCCTGCAAGGCCGACAGGAAAGCCCCATAAGGCGGCACCCGCAAATATTGCGCGGGCACCATCGCCACAATCCGGCGCGGTTCCAAATTGATGGCGTAAAGCCGCACCCCTTTGCGCACCTGATCGCCCACCATCACGGTCAGGGCAGGCACCACACAGACCCCCAGACCCGCGCTGACCAAATCCAAGGCCAGCTCAAAGCTGCGCACGCGCGAGGTCAGGTGGCTTTTGGGCAAGACGTGGTCAAACCAATCTTGAATTCGGCTGGAATGCTGCGTGCCAAAGACAAACTGGATCGTGCTGTTCAACACGCGCTGGGCCGCCCCATCAAGGTCGCGCGCAGGGTCACGCACGCCAGACAGACCCAAATGCGAAGGAACGGCCAGAACAAAGGGGTCGGCGGCTATGGGCAATTGCTGAAAGCCAGCGCTGACTTCGGATACAGAATTCGCAGCCATCAGGCCAATGTTCAC
>JBAXLX010000414.1:0-2882 GCA_037134595.1 Pseudomonadota bacterium | reverse complement strand
GTTTGGGATCAAGAACGCAGGTGTCTTGCCGCCTTTGACCTCGGGTGCGACGGCAATCGCCGCATTAAACAGCCCCTCGCGCGTGCCGTTCAGCACCATCAGGCGGTCTTGGTTTAGGTGCACCCCATAACGCCGTGCGATCCAGCCGGAAATGGCATCTAACAGATCGGGCGTGCCGTCATTGGGCGGGTAGACGCCAAATTCACCGATCGAGGCCGCCAAGATCGGGGCGACAAAATCCGGCATCGGGTGGCGCGGTTCGCCAATGGTCATGGCGATGGGGTCCGCACCGGGGGGGTGCGGGTCCAACAGTTTCCGCAAACGCGGAAACGCATAGTCTGGCAGGTTGGAAAACCGCTCAGGAAACGTCATGCTGCCTCTGCTCTCGGGGTCGTATCGCCCCGTTTTGACAAAGTTTAGCGTGAAGCAGGGCTTTGGTCCAGAAAAACCTGACGCGGCTTTGCGCAGCAGGCCCCGGGGCGCTGCCCCGGACCCCGGGATATTTGGGCAAGTATGAAAGGGGGGGGCGGGGGGATTAAGCGAGGGCGCGTTCGGCGGCTTGGCCAAGGCGCAGCAGGCGGGCCTCAGTGCGCGGGGCTGACATCAGCGACAGGCCGCAAGACGGGTGGCCTGTGGGCAGGGTCAGCACGCATTGATCCATCAGGTTGCCGATGCGGGTGTTGCGCAGGGCCAGAAGGTTTTCGCTGACATAATAGGCGTCATCGGTCATCAGGCGCCTGGCATTCGGCGGGAGGATGGCGGATGTCGGCACAAGCACGGCGTCAAAGCCGCCTGTGCGGTCAGCAAAGATCGCGCGCAACTGGGTCAGGCGGCGGCGGGCGGTGATGTAGTCGGTTGCAGACACCTGCGCCCCTGCGCGAAAGCGGTCGAGGATGCGGGGGAACATTTTCTGCGGGGCGGTTTCGATGGTGGGGCCCCAGATGGCGTAAGCCTCGGCGGGAAATAGGGCGGCGGCGAGGATCAGGGCTTCGGCCACTTCGGGGGCGGCGATGTGGGTGATCTGCGCGCCTGCCGCAGACAGGCGGGGCAGGGCGGTTTCAAAGGCGCGGGCGGGTTCGGGGCGCAGGTCGTCAAGCGCTGTGGTTTGCAGAACGGCCAAGCGCGTGCCCGTCAGGCTGGCGCCGGTCAGGTCGGCGGGTTTGTTGCCAGCCAGCAGCGACAGCAGCAAGGCGCAATCCTCGACGCTGCGGGCGAGGGGGCCGACCGTGTCAAAGCTTTCGCACAGCGGGACAACACCTTGGGTCGGCAAAAGCCCAAGGGTGGTTTTCAGCCCGACCAGATCATTCCACGCCGCAGGAATGCGCACCGATCCGCCCGTGTCAGAGCCAATCGCCGCCGGGGCCAGCCCGAAGGCCACCGACGCTGCAGCACCAGACGACGAGCCGCCTGCCACCGCCTGTTCGTCATGGATGCAGGGCGGGGTTGCCGTCACGGGGTTCAACCCCAAGCCCGAAAAGGCCAGTTCCGACATATGGGTCTTGCCCAAAGCGACCGACCCCAAAAGCGTCGCCGTTTGCAGCACCTGCGCATCCGCCTGCGGCACGCGGCCCTTCAGCAGGGCCGAGCCCGCCTCGGTCGCGACCCCTGCGGTGTCAAACAGGTCTTTCCACGACAGCGGCACCCCGTCGAGCGGATGGCGGCGCAGGCCGGATTTGGCGCGGGCGGCGGCAGACATCGCCTCGCCCCGCGCGCGGGCGGGGGTCAGGCGGGCGTAGATGCGCGCGCCCATCGGATGGGCGGCTGCGGCATCTAGGAAATACTCGGTCAGTTCGACGGGGTTGATCTGGCCAGCCTCGATCGCGCGGCCAAGGGCTGCGGCACTCATCTGGTTCCAAGGGGTGGACATGGGCTATTTCCTTTGGCGGGGCGGATCCGGGCGCAGCCTAAAGCGGTGCGCGGGAAAGGGAAAGTGCAGAAGGTTTGGCGTCGGCCTATGGTGGACTTTGCCGACCGATTGGGGGATGATGGGCCATGGAAAACGAACAGAACACAAATGTCGTGATCGTGGGCGGCGGGCTGAACGGGCCTGCTTTGGCGCTGGCCTTGGCACAGGCGGGGTTGCGCGTCACGGTGGTGGATGCGCGCGCACCACAAGATCGCGCCGAGGTCGGGTTTGACGGGCGGGCCTATGCCTTGGCGCTGGCCTCGCAGCGGTTGTTGCAGGCGGTGGGGGTTTGGCCGGTGATCGCCCAGCCGATCTTGCAGGTCGTGGCATCCGATGGGCGCGCGGGCGAGGGGGCATCGCCCTTTGCGCTGCAGTTTGACGCGGCCGAAATGGAAGACGGGCCGATGGGCTTTATGGTCGAAGACCGCCATCTGTATGCGGGCTTTCTGGCGGCTATGGCGGCGCAGCCTGCGATCACTTTGATGTCAGGGCAAACCGTGGTCGCGCAAGAGGCGGGGCAGGTGACGCTGGCTTCGGGCGCGGTGCTGCGGGCGCGGTTGGTTGTGGGGTGTGACGGGCGCGCCTCTGGCACCGCTGTGCGGGCGGGGATCGCGCGGCAGGGGTGGTCTTATGGCCAGACAGCGCTGGTGACAGCAGTGCATCACCAGCGGCCCCACGGTGGGGCGGCGCATCAGTTCTTTATGCCGGGCGGGCCCTTGGCGATCTTGCCCTTGGCGGGGGGGCATCATTCCTCGATCGTGTGGAGCGAGCAAGACTCCGCCGCCGCCCGTTTGGCCGCTTTGGACGATGACGCCTTTTTGGCAGAATTGCGCCCGCGCTTTGGCGATTATCTGGGCGAGATCACCTTGGCAGGCGCGCGTTTTAGCTATCCGCTCAGCCTGTCTTTGGCCGACAGTTACGTGGCCCCAAGGCTGGCGCTGGTGGGGGATGCCGCACACGGCGTGCATCCGCTGGC
>JBAXLX010000413.1:0-2904 GCA_037134595.1 Pseudomonadota bacterium | reverse complement strand
AGGTGCGGTTTGGGTCATGGGGCCTTTCTTGCGAACAGATGTCACTCAAGGATGGCGAGATGAAGGTGGGCAACGACTTTATCCATGAAATCTGTAGTGGAACTGCACCTGATGGGACAGGCCATCACGTTCTCATCGAGGCAAGCTATCTGCGCAAGAAAGGCCAGGAGGCCATCAGCAAAGACACCCAAATGGTGAACGAATCCTACTACGAATCCAAAACATGGGTCGAGATCACCAATGCGCCCTATTCTCCGTCAAAGGCCCCTTGAGCGTGCAGGCGACCGTCAGGCCCCAAGTTGTTCGTCAAAGTGCCGCCCTTGAACGTGTTTTCATCGGTTGCGGCCCGCGAAAAGCGGTTGGCGCTGACAATAGCCCCGTCAAAATGCGCGCGGCGCAGGTCGGTGCCGTAAAAGTCGGTCTGAGTGATCGTCGCCCCCAAAAAGCTCGCGGCCGAAGCGTCAGCCTTGGCAAAACTGGCGCCGTTCATCGTGGTTTTGTCGAACTTGGAATGGCCAAGGATGGTTCGGTCAAGGTTGGTGTTTTGAAACGAGGCCCCAGTGAAGTCGCAATTATTGGCCTTGGCATCATGCAAGATGGCGCGGTCCAGCACGACCCCCGCCAACTTGGCCGAGGTGAGCCGCGCCGTTTGCATCCGCGCTTCTGTCAAATCTGCCCCCGTCAGGTCAGCGCCCGACATTTGGGCGGCATAAAACATTGCGCGGACAAAGTGGCCTTTTGCCATATGGGCTTGGGTCAAATCGGCGAGATTAAAATTGGTCCCCTCTGCGACGACGCCGTCCAAAATCGCCCCCCGCAAATTCGCGCGGTGAAAACTGGCATCGGTCAAGATCGCACCGGTCAGGTCCACGCCGGTCAGATCGGCTTTCTTAAAGTTAGCCCCGGTCAGATCGCAACTTTGGCAGGCTTTGATCTTGCCGCTGATCAAATCTTGCACCTGATCGGCGGCTGCCGGCAGCGCCAAGCAGATCATCAGACCTGTGATAAAACCGTGTCTCATATCGACCTCTTAAACCTCAAGGACCATGCCCATGCCCTTTGATACAGCCGCACGTGCTGGCTTTCGTCTATTCTGGACATTGGTCTTTTCGATGCTGGCCTTAGCAGGCCCCGCCACGGCCCCAGCTTTGGCGCAAACCGACCCCGACACCATCTCGGGCACACCTGAAGTGATGGATGCCGATATCCTGAAATTTGGGCGTCAGCGTGTGATCTTATGGGGCATTGACGCCCCAGATCAGAACCAAACCTGCCAGATGAACGGGGCCCTTTGGGGCTGCTATGATGTGGCCAAGCGCGAAATGCAGTTGCTGGCAGGACGAGGTGAAGTGACCTGCCATCTGAAAGGCGCGCCTGATCCCTTTGGGCGGCGCTATGGAGTGTGCGAAAGCGGCGGAGAGGATTTGAACGCACAGATGGTCAAGGCGGGGCTGGCCTTGGCCTTTGAAGAACAATCCGCAGATTATGACGGCCAGATGGCCGAAGCGATTGGTGCAGGGGCGGGGCTTTGGCAAGTGGGCGTGAACTTTGAAGAACCTTGGGTCTTTCGCCGCCGCGAAACCCCTGGCGGCTATCGGTAATTGAAAACAGGACGGGAGCGAAACATGGCACAGATTGCCGATGCGATGATGGGGCCCGGCCGCGATGGTGCCTATGATGCTGTGCTGAAATGGGTGCTCTTGGTGGCGCTGATCACCATAGGCGCGGTCGTATCTTACGATTATGGCCTGCTGAGCTATCTGTTCAGCGCAGATAAATCGAAAATCACCGTCTTGATCGCGGTGCTGTATCTTGGGTTTTCAGCGCACAGCCTTTGGATCATTGTCGAATTGGCCCGTGAATACCGCAGGGCTTTGCGGATACAATCCCAACTTGCCACCGCAACTGTCCTGCCCAAATTCAAATCGGCTGGCGGGTTGATTGACCGCTATGTTGCCGATCTCGTCCGCTCGCGCGAACACCCCTCCGAGATCGAGGGCAACGCGCACCTGCTGATCATGAGCCTTGGCGCCTCGTTCCGGCGGCGCACCAAGATCGGCACGTACGGCACCGACCTGCTTTATAAGCTGGGGATGCTGGGCACGATGGTGGGCTTTGTGATGATGCTGAACTCGATGGGGGATTTGTCGAACTTTGATGTCGACACCCTGCGCGGGGCCTTGCAGAAAATGATTGCGGGCATGGCTGTTTCCCTGCTGACCACGATTGCAGGTCTCATCGGCGGCATTTTGTTGCGGTTGGAATACAACATCGCCGATGCGCTGGTGACCGACCTAAGCCAGACCACGGTGTCGCTGACAGAAGTGTCGCTTCTGCCCTTGCTCGCGCGGGGGGAGCGCGATGTTTGAAGAAGAACAGGAACCCGAGTTTGAGATTTTCTCGGCCCTGCTGTTCAACTCGCTGAAGGCCATCACCTTCATGTTTTTCATCTCTTTTGCGATGATCAACAAGCCAGCCGACAGCGGCAAGGTCGATCCCAAGGCCGAAATGCTGATCACGGTGACTTGGCCCGACAATAACCCCGACGATGTCGACACCTATGTCGAAGATCCGGCAGGCAATGTGGTCTGGTATAACCAGCGTGAGGCGGGGCTGATGCATATGGACCGCGACGACAGGGGCATGTTCAAAGATGTCATCTTGTACAACGGTAAAGAAGTCACCAACCCGCTGAACCAAGAGATCGTCTCGTTTCGGGGCTTGGAGGACGGCGAATATACCGTGAACGTTGTGCATTACATCGCCAATGGCACAGCGCCCTTGCCGGTCAAGGTGAAGATCGAAAAGCTGAACCCAACCGTGAAGGTCATCTACTACCAGACCTTAGAGTTGCAAGGAACGGGTGACGAGCAGACGGCTGCGCGCTTTACCCTGAAGGGGGCC
>JBAXLX010000412.1:0-2910 GCA_037134595.1 Pseudomonadota bacterium | reverse complement strand
TTGACGGCTCCGGCTCGCGCTTGAGCTGCGCCGGCTCCGCCACCGGCACGGCCGCCCAGCTCGGAGCCGGGTGCCCCGTAGAGACGCCAGCAAAACGTAGCATCTGAAGATCGCAGCGCGTACCGGCCGGCGGCGGCGATCAAATTTTCCCTTGGGGCCAACAACCGCATTCGCAACCTGATGATCGACTGCGCCGGCTATTCGGGCATCGGGATTTTTCTGGCTGACCAATACTCTGGCGTGGAAAATGTCGAAATCGTCAACTGCCCTGATCGCCCCTTTGCGCTGCGCGGTGGCGGCAATGCGTCCTGGGGGCTGGATTCGCAAGGCCGCACGTCGGACGATGCGGGCTTTACCACCGCCAGTTTCTTTCCGGTTGGCTGCTATCTGGACAATTGCCGCGCCACCCGCGCCGGCAACACCGCCTTCAGCCAAAAGCAAATGCCCCATTCGCGCATTCAACGCTGCGTGGCGCGCACGGTGTATTCCGAAGGCATCACCATCGACAAATGCGATTATTCGCTGGTGATGGGCAACACCTTGTTAGACGTCGCCCGGACCGACACCAACCAATGGCCCGATCGTGATGCAGGCACCGGCTTTCTGGCCGCAGGGGGCGGCGGTGTGGGCGGGGTCGGGATTGACGGGTCAACCGGCGCGCGGTTTGTGAAAAACACCATCATCGGCGTCAACACCAACCTCAGCCTTAACAACCGCAATCGGGCGGCGATTCATTTTGTGAACAACATCCAAGCCTCGAACGGATGCGAGGTGGAGGGCAACTATATCAGCGATTCAAAGGTGGGCGTCTGGCTGAAAGGCACGGCGTCCGGCGCGATTGCGCCCAGTTTTCGCACCATCCTGATCGGCAATGTCTTTGATACACTGGGAACGGCGGCCGGTACGGGGATCGCCCAATATGGTGCCGTTTGGATCGATGCGGGATGCACCGACAATGTGATCGCCAACAACACCCAAATCGGCGGCACGCCGCTGATCACGGGGTCCGCCAGCGCCAATGCGGTCGACCAGATGGCCGCAACGACGATCAAGGGCAACGCCACCGGCGCGCAGGCCTTGGGGCAAGACCTGACCGGCACGCAAGTTGCCGCCATGCTTCCGACATTCACCAGCACGGCGAAGGGCGCGGCCCCCGCCTCTGGCGGAGGAACAACAACTTATCTGCGCGCAGATGGCACATGGGCGGCCGTTGCCGCCAGCACCATCGCGTGGAGCGCGATCACCGGCAAGCCCACCACCTTGGCGGGCTACGCGATCACGGATGCGCAAAGTTCCGCCGCAAAGGGCGTTGCGAATGGCTATGCGGGGTTGGATGCCAATGGACGACTGGCAGCCGCCCAAGCGCCGGCATTTGCGGATATCACATTAAAACCCACAACTCTCGCAGGCTATGGGATCTTGGATGCCCTTGGCCTGGACACTGCGCAAACCGTGACAGGGGCCAAGACTTTCTCTGCACCCCTTGTCCTGAGTGGTCTGACAACGGACCCGTCCAGCCCCGTCAATGGGTCGATCTGGTACAATGCGACGACAGCCCAGATGAAGGCCCAAGTCGCAGGTGCGGCCAAGGTGCTGCAGACCGGTCAGGAACTGCCGTGGCTGACACCGGCCTTGGGCGAGTACATGGCCCCTACCGTGTCATCGAATGGTGCCAACGGAACATATCAACAACCCACCAACGAGATCCGGCTGTTCCCCTTTACCGCCCGCGCCGATACCCCGATCCGAGGATTGGCCGTTGTGGTGACTGCGGGGGCTGCGGCATCGGTTGCCAAATGTGTGGTCTACGATAGCGATGCCAATGGCCGCCCCAATGCGCTTTTGGTCGAGACAGCCGATGTGGATTGTTCCACCACGGGGACAAAAACGGCCACTGTCGCGCTGACTCTGCGGCGCGGACAGACTTATTGGCTGGGCTCGCGCCACAATGGAACGGCCAATGTGTCGGTCTGGCCCGCCTCGGCCACGCCCGACATCAACGGGGGCAGCGCCTCGCCCACGCCGCGCAAGTCGCTGGCGCGGGGCTTGGCCTATGGCACAGCGGCGCCCGCCACATGGGGATGGACGGCGGCCGAACTTTTCGCAGGCTATCCTATCGCGGTCTGGCTGATGGTGTGAGGGGCGTATATCCCTGAACGCGGGCGGGTCTTAACCGCCTTTGGCCTTGGCCCGCCGTTTCCGGTTTGACACAGCTGGGTTTGCTTGCTATCGCACTCAACCATAAATTATCGCAGGCCCAGCCCTGAAACAGGCATAACCATGAAAATAGCGATGATCGGGACCGGCTATGTCGGCCTTGTCTCTGGCGTGTGTTTTTCTGACTTCGGTCACGATGTGGTCTGCGTTGACAAGAACGCCGATAAGATCGCCCGGCTGCAAGCCGGTGAAGTGCCGATCTTTGAGCCGGGCTTGGCCGATCTGATGGCCAAGAACGTGCGGGCGGGGCGGCTGTCTTTCACGCTGGATCTGGCGCAGGCCGTGGCTGGCGCGGATGCGGTCTTTATTGCGGTGGGCACGCCCACTCGGCGCGGGGACGGCCACGCCGATCTAACCTATGTGATGGCCGCCGCCGCCGAGTTGGGGGCTGCGCTGACCGGCTATACGGTGGTTGTCACCAAATCCACCGTGCCCGTTGGCACCAACCGCAAAGTGGCCGAAGCGGTACGCGCCGCCAACCCGCAGGCACAGTTCGATGTCGCCTCGAACCCCGAATTCCTGCGCGAGGGGGCGGCGATCGACGATTTCATGCGCCCTGACCGCGTGGTCGTGGGGGTAGAAACCGACGCCGCCCGCAAAGTCTTGGCCGAGGTGTATCGCCCCTTGTTCCTGCGCGACTTTCCCGTGGTCTTCACCGGGCTGGAAAGTGCCGAGATGATCAAATACGCCGCC
>JBAXLX010000411.1:0-2917 GCA_037134595.1 Pseudomonadota bacterium | reverse complement strand
CCGCCAGAAGATTCGCCACGGTGGCATCGGCGTGATCGTATAGCACGCGCACCAGCGATATGGCATCCGCCCCCAAGGGCAGCGGATCGTCGCGAAAGCTTCCCGGATGCAGGGTCACACGGGTCGACAGACCCGCCGTCCCCAACCGTGCACCTGCGCCGTGCAAAACCACGGGCAGGTCGAACAAATCCATCTGCAGTGCGGGATATGCCGCCCCCACCGCCGCCAGAAACGCTCCGGTGCCGCCGCCCACATCCATCAAGCGCGTCACACCCGACAGATCGACCATGCGCAGCATGTCTTCGGCCACCAGCACTTGGCTTTGCGCCATCAGGTTCGAATAGGTCGCGGTCACCTGCGGATCAACCGCCCCCGCCGCGCCAAAGACATAGGGCCAAAACCGCGCCAAGGCGGTGGGGTCATCGTTGCGCAAAAACGCCACAGGGTCGGATAGGTCGGCATAAAGGGCGCTGTGATGCTGGATCATCTCGGCCAGACCCGGCACGCCCAAAAGCGATGCGCCGCGCAGCGCCAAGCCAAAGCGCCCGTCGCGCTGGCGGGTCAGTAGGCCAAGGCCCGCGCCCGCTTGTAGCAAAACCTGCATCCGCTCAGGGGCAATGGCGCACAGCGCCCCCATCTGCGCTGCCGTTGCAGGCCCTTGCTGCAACTGCTGGAACACGCGCAGGTCAACCAAGGCGCGCAGCACCTGCGCATTCACAAAGCCCGCCACAATATCAAACAGCGCCGCCCCTTCGGCGCGAGCGATGCGGCGCACCAAGGGGATTCGCGCCGCCCAAGCCTGAAACCTGCGCGAGGCGGCAAGCCGCAACATCCAAGCCCGCAGCGACGGCGGATTGGGCCTGATCTTCAGCAATGCCTCTGTCATTCTAGCGGGCGGCTTTTGCCCGGTTCAGCGCGGGGGCCACCGGGGTCATGCGTTCGGCGTAGCGGCGCACCATATCGGCCAACATCGCCTCGCCGGGACAAGAGGGAATAGAGGCAATCGCCCCACCCAGAATGTCTTTCAGATGGCGGATCGCGCCTTGCACGCCGTAGGTGCTGACAGCATTGGGTCGCCCGTGGGCCTCGTCTTGGCCTGCGGGTTTGCCCAAGGCTTCGGCGTCATACAGCGCGTCGCGCAGGTCGTCGGCGACCTGAAACGCCTCGCCGATCCGCGCGCCCAGTTCCTCCCAAGGCTCGCAATCTTGGCCTGCGGCCAAGGCCCCCATCTGGGTGGCAGCGATAAACAAAGCGCCGGTTTTGGCGCGGTGATAGGCGGACAGGTTCACCTCGGCCTCGCTCTCCCAGCCTTGGCCGGCGCAGATGCCATCGGGCATCCCCGTGCGGCGGGACAGAACACGGATCATCTGCAAGGCGCGTTTGGCATCGTTGCCAGCGGCTTCGGCCAGTATATCAAAGGCCAGCACGATCAGGCTGTCGCCGGTCAGCACGGCCAAGGGTTCGGAAAAGGCCTTATGCACCGTGGCCTTGCCGCGCCGCGTGTCGGCATCGTCAAAGCAGGGCAGGTCGTCATGCACAAGGCTCGCACAGTGGATCAGTTCCAGCGCCACAGCGCCTGCATCTGACAGCGCAGGGCGATCATCGCCGCAGGCCATGGCCACGCTGAGCATAATGGTGGGGCGGATTCTTGCGCCACCGGGGGTGACGGCATAGTGCAAGGCTTTGGCCAATTGCGCTGGCGCTTCGCCGCCCATGGCACGGGCCAGAACCCGTGCTGTGGCGCTGTCAAGTCGGTCTGTGATGGACATGCCAAGCCCCTCCCTGTGATGGTGTCATTTAAACTAGACACCTTATGTGTAAATCATACTGGACACTTTCCTTTCGCGAGTCAACAATCACCTATGGCAAAGACGACGGCAAAACAGGTGGTGGTGGTGGGCGCGGGCATGGGCGGGCTAAGTGCCGCGATCCGTCTGGCCGCCGCTGGCCTGTCTGTGACCCTGGTCGAGGTGCAGGCCGCGCCGGGTGGCAAGATGCGCACGGTTCCATCGGCTGCGGGGCCTGTGGATGCGGGGCCGACGGTTCTAACGCTGCGGCACGTCTTTGACGCGCTCTTCGCCGCTGCGGGGGAAAAGCTGGAAGATCACCTGACCTTGATCGCCCAACCCATCTTGGCGCGGCATTGGTGGCCCGATGGCAGCCAGTTGGACCTGTTCCCCGACCCCCGCCAAAGTGCCGCCGCGATTGAAGCCATGGCAGGGCCGCAAGCGGCCTTGGAGTTCTTGCGCTTTAACGCGCTGTCCGCTGACCTTTACCAAGCCTTTGAAACCCCCGTCATGCTGGCCAACCGCCCGCGCATCGGCGGCATTCTGGCCAATGTGCTGCGCCGCCCTGCTTTGTGGAACACCCTTGGCCCGCGCCAGACCTTGGCGCGCCAATTGGCCCATAGCTTCACCGACCCGCGCCTGCGCCAATTGTTTGGCCGCTATGCCACCTATGTCGGCGGCGCGCCCGACCGCTCGCCCGCCGTGCTGGCGCTGATCTGGCAGGCCGAGGCGCAGGGGGTTTGGGCGGTGCAGGGCGGTATGCACGCCTTGGCCCAATCCCTGTCGCGCTTGGCAGACCGACTGGGGGTGGTGCAGCTGTATGGCACGCCGGTTGAGGCGATTGTGCAAAAGGGCGGGCGGGTGGCGCAAGTGATCCTGTCAGACGGCCACGCGCTGCCGTGCGAGGCGGTGGTGTTCAACGGCGACCCTGCCGCTTTGGAGGCGGGGCTGCTGGGCGGTGATGTGCAGCGCGCAATTCCCCGCGCGGCGGTGCATCCGCGCAGCCTGTCGGCTTGGGTCTGGTCTTTTGCAGCCCGGCCCAAGGGCGCTGATCTGATCCATCACAATGTCTTTTTCGGCGCTGATCCCGCGCTGGAATTCGGCCCCATCGCCAAGGGGCAAATGCCGCA
>JBAXLX010000410.1:0-2926 GCA_037134595.1 Pseudomonadota bacterium | reverse complement strand
GCGCTCTGCCCAGTCCAGCAGTTCTTCGGCCCGGTCGCGCACATATGCCCGGACGCGGGTGAGATGGTCCAGTTTTTCGTCAACCTCCCAGCGGGTGCTGGTCCAGAACAGCCACTTGCCCCATGCCGCGACGTGGCGGGCGTTGCTATCCCAACAGCGCCGCCCCAGATCGACCGCGAAGGCATCTTGGCTGAGGTCCAAAACGTCGGAGGCGTTTGAACGTAGGGCAGCCGCATCAGGCTCTTGGTCAGGTGGCATACCCGGCTGACCGCTAGACGCCCTATTTGGTCGGCCCCTGTATTTGCGAGCAATGGCGCTTAGATCGGCCCCATTGGCTCGAGCAATAGCCGCGACAGTTGCCCATTTTGTGCCACCGCTTGCGTCAAAGCCCTTCCATTTGCTCGCGACTTCGCCCGACTTGTATTTAGTACCTTTCGATGACCAGCCATCGGCCAAGGAGAGCCCCTGTTCCGATCCGCCTGACCATTCATGCAAGCCCATCAAGATGGTAAGCCAATCGGCATAGCTGCAATCCGGTGGGATATGGGACAGGATTTCGGCCACTTCGTCTGGGCAGGGTCTTGCCGCTGCGCTGTTGCCCAGCATGTCATAGGATCCGTTGCCTTGGATCGCTTGTTCCGACAGTTTCGGTAAGGGCTTTTTGGGTCCATAGGTCTCCGCCACCCACGCCAGAAAGTCCTTAATCTCTGCCTCAGAGACTATCGGCAGCATACCTTTGACGCCAAGAAAGCCGTCTAGCGGATCAAGGCCATGCCAATGGTAGGGCTTACCAGAGTCGGGATGCTCCCCATACGCAATGAATTGCTGACCATTGGTCAGGACTTCGATTTTGTCCTTTTCGCCAAGATTGAGCAATTTGACTTCCACCTTGCGGCCAATGTCACTGGCCACAAGGAAGCCCGTCTTTGGTGCAAGCCCCGTGCGCTGCAATCCGCCAGAATGTCTGCGCAGCCATTCCGACACGATTGCTGCGCTTGCCTCTGGGTGCGTCACGTCAATGTCGATGAAGGCAATGCCTTGACCAGTCTTGATCCCTACGCTTGGCGTCTTTGCGAAGTCTTCGGGCGTGAAGTCGATCTTAGTCCAATCATCGTGAACTGGGCGCTTTTTGACGCAAGGCACGGGCCGATATCCGTTTTCAATAAGCCGCGCAGCGCTATGGCTCGGGGTATGCATAGTGATGCCTCAATCTTGAGGCCGATCGCTAAATGCGCTAAGATTAAAGCAATCGCGAAGATTGTCCTACATCCGTCGGCGCGCACCATCGCGTCGGCGGTTTATCATCGTTGGGTGGCTAGGCGCTCGATAAAGGCATCGATTTCTGTTTCCAAAAATCCGATGGTTCTTGACGTGAGCTTAATCGGCTTCGGGGCCATAGGGTCGACGGCTTGCAACCGATACCATGTGGTGCGCGCTAGACCGGTTCTGTTTAGCACTTCAGGAAGCCTGATTATGCGATGGTGGGACATGCTGAACCTCTTGGTTTGTGTTGGCATGTCTTGGTGGTAAACAACTAATAAAGCTTAATCATGGAGGAATATTGCAGCGACAAATTTCCCGATACGCTTGTTCGAGATCATAATAGATGTCGCGGACATTGCTCTCAGTTGTAAAACCAGCCTCGGCTACAAGACCGCAAGCGGTGTCCCCTGTTCTATTTGTCTTCTTCGTTACGCCGGACGTGATCGCAATCCCTCTGCCTCGGTGCAAAGCCTTGCAAAGACGCCAGATTTCATGATGCAATATGGTGTGGGTTTTACCTTTTTTGCGTCGAAGATGCTTCGGTTCCACCACACCTCGCGCCAAGACCAACATGGATTCGTGGGGCAAATCGATGCCTTCGAGGATGCACTGCGCGATCGCGACGTGAAGCACCTTTGGGTCAAACCCAAGCCCAAGCACGGCGATGGGGTCATCCAACATAAACCGCTTAATCACATCAACCCTGGCTAATGGATTGTCCTGCTTTTTTCGCGCCTCAGCCAAACAATTGCGAAGGTGTTCGACCAACTCCGACCGGCTAAATGCCGCAAGTTTGCTTTCATAAACAGCCTGTTTCGTGGCAAGGCGATCAGCCAGCCGTGACATATTGTGCCCATCTTCCCAGCACGTCGCGTCGTTCGTCCAGCAAGTCAGATCGTTGATAAGCCGCGTCTAAAGATTTTTGCTGATGCGCCAAGATAAAATCAGCAACGGGCTGGCGCACCCCATTCTCGGCCATCCAAGACCCGAGACACGCTCTAAACCCATGAACGGTCAAGGTAGGGTCAAACTGCTTGATGGCCGCGATCATGAAGTTTTCATGGGGCGGTTTTAGGCCAAGAACAAATTGACCATCTGCTGTTAACGGGCGTATGCGTTCAATCACGCTGACGGCCGCTGAGCTTAACGGCTGGCGATGCATTTTGCGAGTTTTCATGCCAGCAGCTGGGGTGACCCAAACGGCCCGCTCTAGGTCAAGGTGTGACCATTCCATCAATCGGATTTCACCGGTTCTTTTCGCAGTTAGCAGGGCCAAAGCAAGCGCAGAGCGTGCCGCAGGGCTTAGTGCAGCCGAGCTCAGCCACTTCCAGAACGCAGGTGCAAGTTCTGGCTGCAACGCAACATGATGGTTCACCATCCGCGTTTTGGACGGCATTGAACGAACCGGCGGACAAGCATTATACTCGCACCAACCTCGATCCACGGCAAAGTCCAAAACACGTTCAATATTGCCGCGTAAACGTTTGCCTACGGTTTCGCTCCCAAGCCAAATATCCCGTATAGCGTCAACAATTTCTGCTCGCTTGATGAGGTTTACCGGCCTGTCACCAAGTGCGGGAAAGGCATAATCCCTTACCTGTTGAAACACTTGCCTTCGATAATCGGCGTTCGAAATCCCACCGCTGGCATGCTCATCGAACCA
>JBAXLX010000409.1:0-2929 GCA_037134595.1 Pseudomonadota bacterium | reverse complement strand
CCCCGTCCGCTCCCAGCGTGAAGGTGCCATAGCCGTTCGCACCCGCCACAGAGGCCTGCGCCACAAACACCGCTTCGCCTGTGTCGGCATCTGACACCGTAAGTGTGCCACTGGTTTCAAGCGTCGCCGCAGTATCTTCCGTCACAGATCCCGTCGTGTCGCCGCCGATCACCGCTGGGGTGTTCCCAGCGGAACCTCCGCCCTCGGCGGGGCTATCGCCCGACGCCATGACGGCAACCCCGCCGAGCAAACCTGCGGCAACCTCAACTCCTAGGCCGGCCGCGCCACCTGCGTCTGCAAGCGCTGCGAGTTCCTCGGCCACCGCAGCCGAGACCGCGACGGCCCCGCCTTCCAAAACGACGAACTGGCCAGCCGCATAGTGATGGACCGACCCATCGGCGAGCGTCAGATCAAGTGACCCATCCGACAAGACCTTTGCCGACTTCACGCCCATGGTAGGATCAATCGACACATAGCCATCCGGCAATGTCGCGGCTTGGGCTAGATTGGCAGAGAGCTCCGCAATGGCGAGAGTGGCTAGAATGGTGCCCCCTAAGCCGATGGAACGGTTGGAAAGCGCCAACGGTTCAGTCAATTTCTTAGCGTTGCGCATCTCTGCACGTCCAGCCGTCGCGTTACCCACGAAATCCTTCATCCCCGTTCTCCCATTCATGTTGCGGCGGTCACCGCAGGGCTTCCACCCTCGGGACCAAGGCCGTTTTCTGATTTTTCAGCGGTGCACGTCTTCTGTTGCGGTCAAAGACCAAGCTTCTCCAAAAACAGTAAACAACAATTTAATAACATTTTACAACATTGCACTCGTCGGCACCCTGAAATCTTTAGGTTACCCTAAGGAGTGCTATATCGCGCTTTCAAAACTTAAGTGCCGAACTGGTATCTCGACGGCCTTGAAAGGCCGCTGTGTTTGGATTTGAAGGACGGCGACGGAAAGTCGCGGTGCCCAATGAAGTGGTCCGCCAACTCTGTGAGGGCTCTCACCCATCGTAACGGAGATTTACACGCCCAAAGCACATCCGAGTATGGTTTGACGGCTAGGGTAGATGAAACCAAATGACGAAATACTAAGTGCCCCACTGTTAAATCTATTTGGCAATTGATTGAGGTTGGAATGGCAGTTGAAAGAAAGCGTGTGACCGACTTCATGCTCTCGCCTGACGCCCGTTCTGATGTTTGGCGTATAGTCCAGTCTCTCGAGGTTGGCGTGCTGGATGCGTATGTTAACTCACGAACCCTTTGCGACCGGATCTTTGGGAGCATTACGGCATATCTTGCGGAAGTGGATGACCGTAGCGCTATGTTGGATTGGGTGGCTCAACTCCGACCACTTGCGCGGCTTCTGTTATCCGACGCGTCCTGCATCGGGCTGATCCGGACACGTGTTGCGGGGCTACCGGCGCCTCTTGTGCGCCAGATTGAGTCCCGCGCGCTTCGTTTGGCGGACCAATGCCCAGCGTGTTCACCTGTTAGTTATGATCTACTAAAATGGGCGAAGGCTGCCCCTGCCACAGACCTCATCCGTCTTTTACGCCTTTGCTTGGTCGAGGGCGGCGCAGTTCTTCTTGGACGGGATCGCCCGACGGCGCGCGCGTCTGCACGTCGCCTTGAGCCTATTGTGTTCGGCGGTGGACGAGGTGTGGGCTGGTTACCCAAGCTTGTAGGCGGCCGCCCTTCGGATGATGCGGAGGTGCGGTTGATCGCGCATTTGGCGGTAGATTGGCTGGAGAGCACTGGGGTTCGGCCTGAAGCGGGCCGCGATGGGAACTCGGCTTTCAGCGGTTTGGTTTACAGCGTATTTGGCTGGCTAGATATTGAGGTCAAGGCGCAGCATTGCCTGCGGCAGTATTGGGCGATGACCAAGGTGAACCGGGTCGAGCGTTGGTAACGGCGCTCCCATGACACTGGCTGAAGGCCCACAGATCCAGATTTTCTAACGCCCCTGCCCCTGTCACGGGGTTTTCGCCAGCGAGACTTTTGGGCCTTGCGTATCTTGATTCGCATGACCCAACACGTGCTCCCCTTTGCCGCAAAGGCCCGCCCCCAACCCGCAGCTCCGGCTGACGGGGCGGATGAGGTGCATACGGCTTTGGTGGCACTGGTGCGGGCTTTGGGGCGATCGGAAGCGCGACGTTGGGTTGCGGAGCAATCAACAGCGGGAGGGCTGGGCCATGACGAAGGCTAAGCCGAATGCTCCCAAAACAGCACCTCATACATCATCCCTCCCCACGCTTCTGTCGGTTGAAGCCACGGCCATGCAACTGTCGGTCTGCACCAAGACGGTCCGCCGTTTGATCGATCGTGGTGTGCTGCCCTGCCGCCGCGTTGGGCGCTTGGTCCGCATCCGTGCGGTGGATTTGGCGGAATTTGTGGCGTCTGGGACTGGGTCTTGATGGGGCTGGTGGGATGGTCTCGACGCCATTTTGGCGCTGTTTCGCGTGGGGTTTCGGGGGTGTTTTGGGTGGTTCTACGTGCATTTTAGTATATTGTTTTTATTATATTAGTTATGTTTTCGCTCAAGTTCACTTGCAACTTTGCATCTAGATTTTCACGTTAATGCCTGCTATGTCCACGTCAGTCACTAGGAGTCCAGCCGTGTCCACGAAGAACATCTCACTAGTTTCGCCTGCCACCCTGCAAGGGGTGATCGACGCGCTAGCTTTGCGCAGCGATCTCAGCGATCAGCGCCGGCAGGATTTGCGCTCGTCGTTGCGTACCTTCGCTCGGGTGCTTGGTGAGGTGCCGGATCAGGTGCCTGCGGACATCGGTGCGCTGAACAGCCAGATCGCTGGGCTGTCGGCGCAAACGGCGGGCCTGTCTACGCCACGTTGGGCCAATGTGAAGAGCGGTTTGACGACAGCGCTGTCCTTGACGGGCGCCAAGGTCATCGCGGGCAAACGGCGCGGGGCTTTGG
>JBAXLX010000408.1:0-2954 GCA_037134595.1 Pseudomonadota bacterium | reverse complement strand
TTCACCGTGAACCTGCAGGCCGTCTCGGTAGATGTGGCGGCACAATCGCTGTTGGGCGATATATTGGGGGTGCCCTACACGCTGGACCCTTCGGCCAGCGGTACGGTGACCATGGCGACGGGCGGCCCCGTGCCGCGGAGCGATCTGCTGATGATCTTTGAAACGGCGTTGCAAGCCAACGGTCTGATTCTTGTCGCCGAGGGGCGCGGATTTCGCATCAAGGCGCAAGATGGTTCGGCTATGACCGCTGCCATGAGGGCCGAGGGCTACGGCTTCACCGCCCTGCCGCTGCGGCATCTGGGGGCGAACCGAATGCTGGCCCTTCTGGACGGCTTTGCCGCCCCCGAGGGCGCGCTGCGCGCCTCGGAAAATGATGACATGCTGTTGGTGCGCGGGTCTGCCGCTGACCGTGGCGCCATCCAAAGCATGGTGCAAACGCTGGATGTTGACATTTTGTCCAAGCCCAACGCCGGAATCGCCTTTTTGCAAAACGCTCCGGCCACTCAAGTTGCCGAGGATCTGGCCGCCGTGTCCGCCAATGACCCGCAAGCCTCGGGCTGGAGCATTCAGGTTTTGCAAAGGTCTAACGCCTTGCTGGTGCAGGCCCATGATCAAGGCGATCTGCAAAACGCGATCCAATGGATCCGCCAGTTGGATAGGACGGGAGGCGCTGCGGGGGCCGATATCACGGTTTATCAGGTGCAATATGCCAAGGCGTCAGACCTGAGCGTGCTATTGCAGGCGACCTTTGGCGAGGGTGGAGCTTCTGCCGCCGCTTTCGAATCGCCGTCGCCCCCTGCGGACGGCAATGGCGGGGGCATGGCAGCTCCGCAGGGCGCCGATGCCTCGATCACGGCCATCGCGGTTTCGGGCGGGGGGGAGACGCGCTTTACCCCAGATGACGGAAACAACACGATCATCATTCGGGGATCAACCCCGGTGCGCCAGCAGGCTTTGCAGCTTTTGGCCGCGATTGACCGCCCGCCAGTGCAGGTGCTGATCGATGTGCTGTTGGTCGAAGTGACCCTCAATGATGCCACAGCGATGGGCGTACAGGCCTATCTGCAAAGCAACGATGCGCAGTTTATTGCCACCAATGGCCTGACCACCAGCATCACTCCAACCGCGCCGGGCTTTAATCTGGTGTTGGGCAACGGGGTGGATGCCAAGTTGATCATCGACAGTTTGGCGCAGGTGACTAAGGTCAAGGTCGTCTCGGCCCCGTCCATCTCGGCGTTCGAGAACGAAGAGGCGCAGATCAAAGTGGTCGAACAGGTGCCGATTGTCACCCAGCAGGTCGTCTCGACCCAAGCGGCGGATGCGCCGGTGGTCAATTCGGTGGAATATCACGATGCGGGTGTGATCTTGAAAGTCACCCCGCGGGTCAGCCAGACCAATCTGGTCAACCTGAAGGTCGATCAGGAATTGTCCGCCGTGGTGCGCAGTGCCGCGGCCACCTTAACCCCTACGCTGCGGCAAAGGTCCATCTCGACGCGTGTGGCGGTCTATGACAACCAGACGGTCGCCTTGGGCGGGTTGATCTCCAGCCAAGGGTCTTCCGACCGCAAGGCGCTGTTCGGCCTTTTGCCCAGCCATACGGGCGAGGATAAGTCGCGCACCGAGTTGATTGTCTTCATCACCCCGCATGTGGTGCGCAACCAGCAAGACGCGGCCACAATCTCTGCCGAACTGCGAGCGCGCATGCCCCAGATGAGCGGTCAATGACAGCGGGCAGCGGGGCCTTACCACAAGATCCCGTGGCCTTGGCGCAGCACCGCGCCCAAACCCACGGCCTGTCTTTGATGACAGACGCCGATTGGCCCGCCACGCTTGACATCCCGCAGGGCCTGTCGCGCGCCTTTTTGCGCCGTGCTTTGATTCTGCCGCTGGGGCTGGGCGCGGATGGGCGCTGGCGGATTGCTTTGGCCGATCCGTCCGATACGGCCTCGCTCTCCGCCCTGCGGGTGGCCTTGGGGCAGGATCTGGCGCTGATGGTCGCCTCGCAACCTGCGCTGTTGTCGCGGCTGGAAGGGTTGGGGGCCAACACCCCCCCGCCCCGTGCCGATCTGGCCGAGGAAGACCCGCAAGATTCCGCCCTTGATGCGCCTGTCATCGCGCTGTTGGACAAGATGCTGTCGCAAGCGGTCGAGGCACGGGCCACCGATTTGCATTTTGAACCTGCCCCTGTCGAGATGGTCGTGCGCCAAAGGGTTGACGGCATGTTGCGGCCTGTGGCTGTGCTGCCAGCCGCCACGGGGCGGGCTGTGGTGGCGCGGCTTAAGATCCTTGCGGGGTTGAACATCGCCGAACGCCGCTTGGCGCAAGATGGTCCGATTCGCGCCGTCATTGCGGGGCGCAGCTTTGATCTGCGGCTGGCGACCCTACCAATGGTTGACGGCGAGGGCGCGGCCTTGCGCATTCTGGCGGGGCGGCAAAATCTGCCAACTGTGGCGGGTTTGGGCCTGCAACCTGCGGCAGAATCCGCCCTGCGTGCCGCCCTGTCGCAGCCCCATGGGCTGATCTTGATCACTGGTCCCACCGGCAGCGGCAAGACCACGACCTTGGCCGCCGCCACGGCGCAAGTGAACGATCCCAGCCGCAAGATCATCTCGATCGAAGACCCCGTTGAATACCACATACCGGGGATTTCGCAGGTGCAGGTCAATCCGGCGATCGGCCTGACCTTCTCGGCGGGCCTGCGCGCCTTTATGCGGGCTGACCCCGATGTGCTGTTGGTGGGCGAGGTGCGTGATGCCGAAACGGCAGAGGTGACGGTGCAAGCCTCGCTGACGGGGCATTTGGTGTTGACGACCCTGCACACGAACTCGGCAGCGGGGGCGGTGGTGCGGTTGGCCGAGATGGGGGTAGAACCCTATCTTTTGGCCGCAACCTTGCGACTTAGCCTTGGGCAAAGGCTGGTGCGGCTGCTCTGCCGCCATTGCCGGCGGGAAGAG
>JBAXLX010000407.1:0-2954 GCA_037134595.1 Pseudomonadota bacterium | reverse complement strand
CGCGGCCCACATCAGCACCTGATCTCCAACAATCACGCCCAGGGTGGCGGCCAATTGCTCCTGAGTTTGCTTGGCCGCGTGGCGTAAGTCTTTGAGGGCGGCCAATTCAATCGCGCGGACTTCAATCCGCTCACGTCGCGCTTTGGGCAACGCAGCCATCACATCATCAAGCTTTTTTGCCATGCTTTGACTGCTTCTTGTACGCCGCCAGATGCTGGTCATACCAAGCATCGGCAATCGCAATCAGTCGTTTGTAAAACCGTCGCTGGTCAGCGCCGCCTTTGTCGCCACCCACAAGCAGGATGGCCTGCCTCTTAGGGTCAAAGGCAAAAGCCACGCGCCAGACTTTGCCGCTCAGGTCAAACTGCAGCTCTTTCATATTGGCGTGTCGCGAAGCCTTCAGGGTGTCGACCGTTGGTCGGCCCAGGTTTGGCCCAAACTGCGCAAGCAATTTGGCGTGCGCCAAAAATGTCATCCTGCAAGTCCTCCGCCAACGAGGTCAGCTCGTTGTAGAGATCCGCGTGAAATATGACATCCCAGTCTCTGGGTAGATGATGATTTCAGTGACATATGGATCCAAGGGCATATTCAAGGCGCGTGATAGCGTGCGACGCCATGAACCTGAGTGTCGCGTCGGAATCAGTGCCGCAATCAGGCGAAATATGCCGTCCCTAGTCCCGTAGGCAAAATTCTGCCCACTGCTGCATCATTTCAATGCGCTTTGCAAACAGTGAACTCCGCTGGTAGGCCCGTTCGACCGCGTCCGGTAATTGGTGAGCCAGCGCGTGCTCAGCTACCTCTCGCGGGAAGTTTGTGGTTTCCGCAGCCCACATTCTGAAAGTGCTGCGGAAACCGTGCACGGTCACTCGATCGCCGTTGCTGTCTACCCAAGCAGGTGGCTCATCCTCGTTCATGCCTCGAAGCAGGGCGATCAAAGCCATATCCGATAAGCCCTGATTTTTGGTGCCGGCAAAAACAAAACGAGATTTAACGATTTGCGGAACCCGTTTCAGCAGAGCAATAGCCTGATCGCTCAAGGGCACCTGGTGCTCGCGTTTCGCTTTCATGCGTGCCGCAGGGATGGTCCAGACTCTGTTTGGCAAATCAAACTCGGACCATTCGGCTATCCGTACCTCGCCAGATCTGCAGGCGGTCAGAATCAGGAACTCCATTGCAAGAGGTGATATCCCTTGCTGGGTTCGAAGAGCCCGGATGAAAGCGTTGACGTAAGGCCAAGGGAGCGACGGAAAGTGTCTGGTACGCGCGGTCTTGCTGATATTCGCCAGAAGATTTTCCAGATGCCCCTTCCATCGGGCAGGGTTCTCACCGCTTCGGTAGCGGCAGGTAGAAGCCCAATCGAGGATTGATTCGATACGCCCGCGGACCCGGCTGGCGGTTTCAGTTTTTGAGCCCCAAATCGGGGTCAAACATTCCATCACGTGGACGGTGTCGATGTCGCCGACTGCGAAGTTTCCGATTACAGGACTAACGTATTTGCGAAGCGTACTTCGCCACTGTTCGGTATGTTTTGCATTTTTCCAGCTGATTTGATGTGCTTGGATGTAAGCCTCGGCGCACTTGTCGAAGGTCATGACCCTACCCTTGGCAAGCTCGGCTGCCAACGCCGCCTCCCTTTTCGCGGCTAACGGGTTGATGCCTTCAGTTAGTTGCTTGCGTGCCTCCTGAGCTTTTTGTCTGGCGTCTGCCAGGCTAACCGTGTGCGCTGGTCCCAAACCCATTCCGTGAGGATTACCGTCGACCATGTAGCGGAACAGCCAAGATTTTGAGCCCTGTTTTGTTATTTGGAGGGTCAAACCACCGCCGTCGCCATACAGCCCGGGTCTGGCAAGCTTGGCGACCTTGAGAGCGGTTAGGCAGTGCAGTTTTCGGGGCATGCTGGGGAGCCTTCTGCAAAGTTGGCTATCAAAATGGCCATTAAAATGACTGCCAAAACTTGACTATCAAGATGGCCATTAAAATGACTGCCAAAACTTGACTATCAAAATGACTATCAAATGAGTGCTGGATTTTGTTGGATTTCTTGAAGCCTCTTTGGACTTTAAATATACATAACCTATTGAAATAAAGAAACAAAAAAGCCTTTATTGGCTTTTCTTGGACCTCCCAGAATCCGCCGCCCTCTCCGCCACAATATTCAATAAGTGTCTGTTTCGTTGTCAATTTGAAGTTTGATATGAGCGCTTGATTATCAAAACGACTATCAAACAAATCGACCCTTAAATCGTCGAAAAATCTGCGACGGGTTCAGGATCTCCTCGGCTGCGCTCCTGCAGAAATCCAAGCTTCCGGATTAATTCTGACCCAGCGAGGGGCGCCATGCCTGCGCCAAATGTTGGGCACCTCTGTCCAACGACAAAACGCCAGTTACGGCGCAATTGACTTCGACAGCCTCGTTGCGCGAGGCGAACCTTAAACCCGCCGAACGACGGTTGTCGTGAATACTCGGTCTTCGGTGACCCGTTGCAAACCCTTGCGCGTCGGCGCTGCTGTCCCGGCGAGCGTGACCTTCGCGATCTGTAGCGCAGCCCGCTAACCGTTGCCGTCGACGTCCTGGAAGCGTTTTTCCGTCGACGGGTCGTCGATGAGCCAGGCGCTGCTGCCGACCGCCGCCGTGCCGACCTGCAGGTTCGCGCGAGTACTGCCCTTGCCCACAGCCGCCGGCGCTGAGCTGGACGAAGATGTCATCGTCCAGCTCCGGTTTGTCGCTGGGGCATATCTCCCCAATCCCAGTTGGGCGCGTTGAACGCGTTTCTCGACATCGAAAGGCTCCCGCTCAATCACGTCAAGGGGCATGGCGCGGCATGGCGAGACGAGGAGGTGGCAATCGCCTGTGCCGAGGCGGCGCATGCGCTCGGCATGCCGATGTATGGCACGACGGAAACCTTCCACAAGACGGTATGGCTGCGTTCTACGAACGGACGCTGGGAGATCTC
>JBAXLX010000406.1:0-2955 GCA_037134595.1 Pseudomonadota bacterium | reverse complement strand
TGTACAAATTCGTCTGGGGCAAGGTCTGCGACTGGTATGTCGAATTCGCCAAACCGCTGTTTGACGGCCCTGCCGCGGCGGAAACCCGTGCCACCATGGCATGGGTGCTGGATCAGTCGATGATCCTGCTGCATCCGATCATGCCCTTTATCACCGAAGAGCTATGGTCCACCACAGGCACGCGAGCCAAACTGCTGGTGCACACCGACTGGCCGACCTACGGCGCAAACCTCATCACCCCCGAAGCCGACCGCGAGATGGCTTTCGTGACCACCCTGATCGACGAAATCCGCTCTGCCCGCGCCGAGGTGCATGTGGCGGCGGGCTTGAAGGTTGACCTTGTGGCCACCGCCCTCTCCCCCGAAGCCCGCGCCGCTTGGGCGCGCAACGACAGCCTGATCCGCAGGCTGGCGCGAATCGACGGCTTTTCCGAAGGCCCCGCCCCCAAGGGGTCGATCACCTTGGCGCTAGAGGGGGCCGCCTTTGCCATTCCGCTTGCAGGTCTGATCGACATAGCCGAAGAAAAAGCCCGCCTGTCCAAGACGATGGACAAACTCGCCAAAGAAATCGGCGGGCTGAAGGGGCGGCTGAACACCCCCAGCTTTGTGGCCTCTGCCCCCGAAGACGTGGTTGACGAGGCCAAGGCCAATCTGCAAGCGCGCGAGGAGGAAGCCGCCAAGCTGCAAGCCGCCCTGAAGCGGCTGGCCGAGATCGGCTGATCCCGGCCCCACCGCTGATCCAAAAGAGCGCGTTCCGCGCATTGTTTTTATCTCGCCTCTGGCGTGCCGCCAACCGGCTCGGGGGGCGGCGCCGCCGGGAGTATTTTCACCAAGATGATATCAGCGCGCTCATCCCTTTGCCCTTTGCCGCAATACTCTCGGGGGTAAGGCGCTTTTGCGCCGAGGGGGCAGAAGGCCCCCTTCTTTGCGCAGCATCTGTGCCAAACTGACCACCAAAAAGGAGGTGCCCATGTCTTGGCTTTCTCGCATGGCCGAACGGCAAATGACCAAAGCCCGCCTGCAAGGCCAGTTGCAGGGCTTGGCCGGCGAGGGTGCGCCTTTGCCCGAAAGGCCGGGCGATGCCTTTATCTCGGCCGGCGATGCGATAGGCTTTCGCATTATGGCCGAGGGGGGGGTTTTGCCCGAAGAGATTGTTTTGAAAAAGCAGGCCATCGCCTTGCGCGCAACCTTGGCGACCCTCACCGATGCCCAAGCCATCCAAGCCACCATGGCCGAACTGGCGCGTGTCGAGATGCGCCAATCCATGGCCGCAGAGGCACGCCGGGCGTTTTTGAAAGGCTAGCCTGCCCCCTTGCGCTTGAGCGCGTTGCAAGGTTCACATGGGACAAACACAGGAGGCCGCCATGACCCAGCTTTTCCCCCTTAACCCCGCCATGGCCGCCACCGACCTGCCCCCCGTGATGGAGGCGCGGCGCTGGATCGAAGGCGTCATCTTTCCCGCAGACCGCCCCCTGATCAACGTCAGCCAAGCCGCCCCCGTTGACCTGCCCCCGCTTGGCCTGCGCCAAGCCATTGCAGATGCCGCCCTGAACGACCCCAACGCGCATCTGTACGGCCCCGTTCTGGGCCTGCCCGAGCTGCGCGCCGAAATCGCCACGCAGTGGAGCCGCGCTTATGACGGGATCATCACGCCGCAAAACACCGCCATTACCCAAGGCTGCAACCAAGCCTTCTGCGCGGTTCTGTCCACCTTGGCCGGTGTGGGAGACGAAGTGATCTTGCCCTGTCCTTGGTATTTCAACCACAAAATGTGGCTTGATATGGCGGGCATCTCTACCGTGCCCCTGTCCAGCGGGCCTGACCTGATCCCCACGGCAGCCGCAGCAGAAGCGCTGATCACGCCCAAAACCAAGGCCATCGTCCTTGTGACCCCCAATAACCCGGGCGGGGTCGAATACCCGGCCAAGACCCTGACCGATTTTCGCGACCTCGCCCGCCGCCACGGACTGGTGCTGATCGTCGACGAAACCTACCGCGATTTTCACAGCCAAACTGGTCTTCCCCATGATCTGTTCACCCAAAGCGATTGGGGTGAGGGGTTTGTGCAGCTTTACTCTTTCTCCAAAGCCTACCGCCTGACAGGCCACCGCGAGGGTTCCATCGTGGCCTCTCAAGCGCGCTTGGCTGAGGTGGAGAAGTTCCTCGATACCGTCGCGATCTGCCCCAATCAGTTGGGCCAGATCGCAGCCCTGTGGGGCATGCGCAACCTTGGCCCTTGGGTCGCCCAGCAACGCACCGAGATTTTGGCCCGCCGAGATGCCATGATCGCAGGCTTTGCCGCCCTGCCCGACTGGACGCTCTTGGGCTGCGGGGCCTATTTTGCCTATGTGAACCATCCCTTCGATCTACCCTCGGTCGAGGTCTGCAAAGCCGCCGTGGCCCAAGCCTCGATCCTGATGCTGCCCGGTTCCATGTTCCAACCCGCAACCTCCCCCGCAGGACGCGCCCAGATCCGCATCGCTTTTGCCAATATCGACCGCGACGGCATCGCCGAATTCTTCGCACGGCTTGCCAAGTTTCGCCCATGATCGGCAAAGGGCCCAGATTTTTCGCAGAAAAATCGTCGCAACGCGCCCTGCCCTTGCCCCCTGACCGCCTTTCAGCTTAAACCCGTGCCACGTTGCAAAGGACGCAAGCCATGGCCAAAAACACCACGCCCAAAGACTCAGACGAGATCACGCCGCGTAAATCCTCCTCACCAGCCTCACGTCTTTTGTACTTTGTGTTGTTGGGAATGATCGTCGTCGGCCTTGGAGGGTTTGGTGTCAGCAACTTTGGCCATCGGGTTGACACGGTCGTCACCGTGGGCAAGGCCGAAGTGTCCGCAAGTCAATATGCCCGTGCGCTCAAATCCCGAATTGCTCAGGTTTCCAAGCAATTTGGCCAGCAATTCACCTTTGCCCAAGCCCAGATGTTCGGCCTTGATACACAAACC
>JBAXLX010000405.1:0-2975 GCA_037134595.1 Pseudomonadota bacterium | reverse complement strand
GTGGGCGGTGTGGGCACGCAGGCGGCGAGGATCAGCAAAAGGGGCAGCAGGCGGGGTCTGGGCATGGGTACTCTCCGGTCACTGACGATACGCCTATACCTGTGGCGGGCGGTTGGAAACCTGTCCCGCAAGGGGCACGGGGCCTAGACGATCTGCCCCGACTCTAACCGTACCACGCGGTCCATCCTCGCGGCCAAATCCATGTTATGCGTGGCGATCAGCGCCGAAAGCCCGGTTTCGCGCACGATTTGCATCAGCACATCAAAGACTTGGGCGGCATTGGCGGGGTCTAGGTTGCCGGTGGGTTCATCGGCGAGCAGCAGTTTGGGGCTATTGGCCAAGGCGCGGCAAAAGGCCACGCGCTGTTGCTCGCCGCCCGACAGCGCGGCTGGGCGGTGGCTTTGGCGGGCCAGAACACCCACACGGGCCAACAGATCGCGGGCACGGGCCTCGGCTTGGGCTTTGGGCACCCCGTTGGCCAGTTGCGGCAGGGTGATGTTTTCCAGCGCCGAGAATTCCGGCAGCAGGTGGTGGAACTGGTAGATAAACCCCACTTCGGCGCGGCGCGCCGCGGTGCGGGCACGGTCGTTGAGACCCGTCATTTGCCGCGCACCGTAGTGCACGCTGCCCGAATCGGCCACATCCAAAAGCCCCGCAATCTGCAGCAGGGTGGATTTGCCAGCACCCGAGGGGGCGACAAGGGCCACGACCTCTCCGGCCGCCACGGTCACACAGGCTCCGCGCAACACCACAACCTCGCCCGCTTTGCCGCGATTATAGGCTTTTTCAATGCCTTGCAGGGTTAAGCTATTCATAGCGCAGCGCCTCGACCGGGTTCATGCGGGCGGCTTTGCGGGCGGGGATCAGGGTGATGATAAAGGATAGGCCCAGCGACAGCGCCATGGCAGCGCCCACATCTTGGATCTGCAGTTTGGCGGGTAGGGTGTAGATGCCCCGGATCGACGGGTCCCAGACACCGCCCCCCGCCCAGTAGTTCACAAAGGAAAAGATCGGGTCGATGTAAAGCGCAAACAGGCACCCCAAAGCCACGCCCATGCCCGTGCCGATGACGCCCGTGAACGACCCGCATAAGAAAAACACCCGCAGGATCGACCCCTCTGTCAGCCCCATGGTGCGCAAAATGCCAATGTCGCGGCCTTTGTTTTTCACCAGCATGATCAGGCCAGAGACGATGTTCATCGAGGCGATCAGCACAAGGATCGACAGGATGATGAACATCACATTGTCCCCGACCGACAAAGCCCGCAAGAAGGACCCCGAGCTTTGCTTCCATGTCCACAGCAAAGCATCCGGCCCGCCTGCAGCCATCAGCGCATCGGCATAGCTGTCAACGGCATCGGGATTTTTGACCATGACCTCGTATTCATCCACCAAACCCTCGCGGTTAAAAAAGCTTTGCGCTTCGCTCAAGGGCAGGTAAAGGCGCACCTTATCAATGTCATAGCGGCCCGCGGTGAAGATGTATTCCACCGTATAGGCTTTGATGCGCGGGCTGGTGCCAAAGGCCGATTTCACACCCGAGGGCGAGATCAACCGCACCCTATCGCCCACCGTCACCCCCAATTCGCGCGCCATTTCCGACCCCATGGCCAAGCCTTGCGGGTAATCGTTCAAATTCCCCTGAGCGAGAGAGCCAAGCCCAATCCGTGGCAGGCTGGCCAGATCGGCAGGCGTCATACCATAGACATCGCCGCCCGTGGTCTGGTCAAAGGCCGTAACCATGACTTGGCCGCGCACCAAGGGGGCGGCACGGGTGACACCGGGAATGGCGGCGAGCCGTGCAAGTGTGGCAGGGTCATCAACGAAGCCTTTCACCAGATTGCCCGCCGCATCGGCATGACCGGCGGAATAAACCGTGACATGGGCATTGGCCCCCAAGATCGTGTCGACAAATTCCGCCCGAAACCCGGCCCGCACCGCCAAAGTGGCGATCAGCGCAAAAACCGCCAGCGAGATGCCGACAAGGCTGATCCACGTCATCACCGAAACGCCGCCCTCAGCGCGCCGCGCCCGCAAGTAGCGCCACGCAATCATAACTTCAAAAGGCGCAAAGGGGCGGGTTGACAAGGGCTACGCTTTCTAAAGGGGCCAAGGTGGCGCGACCATGCGGGCCGCCTGCGCCCCCGTCAAGCCACGATGCCGTTAATCCGCCGTGGTGCTTTTGCCCTTCAGCAGCGCGAAAATCGCCATCGCATGGCCGTGGCCAAGGCCGAACTCGGCCTTAAGCCAATCAGTGATCTGGGTGGCTTTCACCCCAACCGCAATCCCGTCTGGCCCGGCGAAGCCTTTCTCGGCGGCCATTGCCTTAAAATCGGCCGGAGTCTTGCCGGTCTTGGTGTGGATATTGTCCAAATAGGCTTGAAAGCTCATCAAAAGCCCCAATTTTCTGCAAGACTGCCACGCTTCCCGCAAACGCTCAAGCCCTGCCTTTGCGCTCTGTCAAACCTGATCCGCAGGTCGGTTTCTGCCCCGTCGCAAGATTTTGCGATCGTGTGACGATGTGATGAGACGCCCTTGACACGAATCGCCTGCTGCCCTTTGTCGCTAGGGTAGCGACAATCAGGCACAGTCAGTGAGGGTATCAGATATGAAAATTGCAGTTTTGGGCGGCGGCGGAACGGGTCAGGCTCTGGCAGCGGCCTTTGCAAACAGCGGGCATAGCGTGACCTTGGGCATCCGCGCGCCCATCGGCGACAGTTTGACCATGCCGCGCCCGCAAGGCAAACCTTTGGCCGATTGGACAAAAGACACCGGCATTGCCGTGGTCACGCTGCAAGACGCCGCCGCAGGGGCGGAGGTTATTGTGAATGCAACCCTTGCCACCGGCTCGATCGAAGCGCTGACCACGGCCGGTGTCGACAAAATGTCAGGCGTGATCGTGATTGACGTCGCCAATCCGGTGGATTTCTCCAAGCCCTTTCCTCATCCCAACCTGCCAGCCTATTCGGGCGACA
>JBAXLX010000404.1:0-2977 GCA_037134595.1 Pseudomonadota bacterium | reverse complement strand
ATAAGATGGGCCTGCACGGATCGCCCACCGCCGTCATGGCCTACGAAGGGGCCACAGGCTGGCTGGTGGGCGCGCCGCACAAGGGCATGGCCGCCATGTTTACCATGATGAACGCCGCACGGCTGGGCGTGGGGATGCAAGGGGTCTGCGTGGCCGAAGCGGCCCTGCAACAGGCCCTGACCTATGCCGAGGCACGCGTGCAAGGCCGCACGGCGCTGGACGGGCCGGGGGTGATCGGCCACCCCGATGTGCGCCGGATGCTGGCCGAAATGCGCGCCGAAACCTTTGCCGCCCGCGCGATTGGTCTGGCCTGCGCCGTGGCGCTCGACATGGGCCGCGCGACGGGCAACGCCGACTGGCAAGCCCGCGCGGCCTTTTTGACCCCCATCGCCAAGGCTTACGGCACCGACACCGGCCACCATGTGGCCCACTTAGGCATTCAGGTGCACGGCGGGATGGGCTTTATCGAAGACACCGGTGCGGCCCAATTCGCCCGCGACGTCCGCGTGACGCAGATTTACGAAGGCACCAATGGCATCCAAGCGCTAGACCTTGTGGGCCGCAAGATGATGGATGACGGCAAAGCCGCCTTTGCTTTGCTGGACGAGGTTGCCGCCACCGCCACCCTATCGCCCCCCGACCTTGGCCAACCCGTCCTAGACGCCGTCCAAGCCCTGCGCACCGCCACAACCACGCTTATCGCGCAAGACGCGCTGGACCGGGCTGGCGCCGCCGTCGCCTATGCCCGCGCCTTCGCGCAGGTTCTGGGCGCGGGCTTTCACCTGCGCGCCGCGCAATCCGACCCCGCCCGCCTGCCGCTTGCCCGCTTTGCCATCACCCGCCTTTTGCCCCGCCACGCCGCATGGCTCGCCGAGGCGCAGCACGGGGCCGAAGGACTGGCCGAGCTTACCGCAGAAATCCTACGCGCGTGACCCAAGCGCTGCACTACCCCTTCCCCGAAGCGCCAGCCGAAGGGCAAGCGGTCAAGGTCGCCCCCGGTGTATTGTGGCTGCGCCTGCCGCTGCTGGGCGCACTCGACCATGTAAACGCCTATGCGCTGGACGATGGCGATGGCTGGACGCTGGTCGATACCGGAATATCCTCACGCCGCACCAAAGCCCTTTGGCAGGCGATCTTGGCAGGGCCACTGGGGGGCAAACCCGTCAAGCGGCTGATCATCACCCACCACCACCCCGACCATCTGGGCCTTGCGGGCTGGTTCCAAGACCAAGGCACCGCGCTTTTGATCACCCGCACCGCGTGGCTTTACGCCCGCATGCTGACGCTGGACGAACAGCCCACCCGACCGAGCGAATCACCCCTGTTTCTGACCCGCGCCGGAGTAAGCGCCGAGGTGCTGGCGCAAAAGACCGCCGAACGGCCGTTCAACTTCTGCGATGTGGTGGAAAAAATGCCCTTGGGCTTTTCGCGCCTCGACGAAGGCACACCCCTTCACGCCGCCGGACGGCGCTGGCTGGTGCGCTTGGGCCAAGGCCACGCCCCCGATCATGCCACCTTGTGGAGCCTTGATGACGATCTGGTTCTGGGCGGCGATCAGTTCTTGGCCACGATCACCCCCAACATCGGCGTCTACGCCACCGAACCCGAGGCCGACCCTTTGACCGAATGGCTGACAAGCTGTCGGCGCTTTCAAGAGGTCGCAGAAAACTCCCATCTCGTGCTGCCCGGCCACAAACTGCCCTTCACCGGCCTGCCCCTGCGCCTGAGCCAAAAAATCGCCTCGCATGAGGCGGCCTTGGCGCGCCTGCTGGATCACCTTGCCACCCCCACCCGCGCGGTGGAGTGCTTTTCCGCCCTGTATCGCCGCACCCTTGGGCCGGATGACTTTGGCTTGGCCTTGGCGGAAACCTTGGCCCATCTGAACTGCCTGCACCGTCAGGGCCAGATCACGCGCCACCTATCGGCAGACGGGGCTTGGATGTGGCGGCGGGTGTAAGGCGGATTGACCCCGCCCACGGCACAAGCCCCCGTGACAGGGCAGCACTTATCGGGTAAGGGCTGCGCAAAGGTCTGCGGACCTATCGACTTTGCATTCGGGAGACGGGCAAGATGAGCGACCACAAATCAGGCAGCATGGACATCCGCGCGCAGGAAAAAACCTTTGCCGGTTTTATCAAAGTTTCCACTTGGGGCGCAGTCATCTGCGTTTTGGTCCTGATCGTCATGGCGCTGGCCAACGCCTGACCGTAAAAGCCGCACCCCACAGGTGCGGCGCTTTGCCCCTTCTGGCCAAAAGGTGCCGCGATGCTGACACGCCTGTTATGCTGTTTCGCCTTGATCGGTCTGGCCGGCTGCGCAGGCCAAGGCCAGATGGCCAGCCAAGCGCCCTTGGCCTACACGCCCTATGTCGCCGAAGGGCCGGCAACGATCACGCTGATCACCTCGATCAACGGGCGCAGCCAATCGGGCGCGCACAGCGCTTTGGTGATCAATGGCTCGGAGCGGGTGCTCTATGACCCCGCAGGCTCGTGGGAACTCAAAGACGGCGTTGCCCCCGAGCAGGGCGATATGCACTATGGCATGTTCCCGGCAGCTTTGGACAATTACCTTGCCTTCCAAAGCAACGGCGTCTTTTACGCCACCAAACAGACCATCGTGGTCCCCCTCGCGCTGGCCGACCAAGCCATTGCCGAGGCAAAGGCCCAAGGTTCCACCCCCAAGGCGCTGTGCGGCCATTCCGTCTCGACCGTTCTGGCCAAATTGCCCGGCTTTGAAAGCCTGAGCGTGGCCTATTTCCCCAAAGCCATCGCGCGTGAATTCGCCAAACTGCCCGGTGTCGTCGAAACGAGGATCGAGGGGACGACCGCCAACTAAGCGGGCGGTCCCCCCCTTTTCCCTTCAGCCAAAGGCCAAGCCTTGCGCATTTTCGGTATTATATTGGCGGGCGGGGAAGGGCGGCGCATGGGCGGGGATAAGGCCCTGATGCGCTTGGGGGCCAAGCCCTTGGTGCAATGGG
>JBAXLX010000403.1:0-3022 GCA_037134595.1 Pseudomonadota bacterium | reverse complement strand
ACGGCGGATTGGCTGAAAGGTCAGGGCGTCAAGACCGAGTCCGTGAACAAGGTCTATGAGGGCCGCCCGAACATCGTGGACCGCCTGAAAAACGGCGATATCGCACTGGTGATGAACACGACCGAAGGCACCCAAGCCATCGCCGACAGCCGCGACATCCGCCGCGTCGCCCTCATGGACAAGATCGCCTATTTCACCACGGCTGCCGCCAGCATCGCAGCGGTGGCGGCGATGAAGGCGCGCGGTGAGGGGTACGGGGTAAGGACGTTGCAGGGGTGAATGGTAGGGTGCGCATTCATTGCGCACCATGACCCGACGGCATAGGTGCGCATTCATTGCGCACCCTACCGCTCAAACGTGCGCCCCACCTGGCGAGCGTTTTCTTTTCGGCAAAGATCACAAGGCAAGACCAAACTCTCTGGGGGAGAGTTTGGTCTTGCCGCCACAGGTCCGTGTGCAGACCGCCGGGTTGTGCGCCCTCGGGCGCGCAGCCCGAGGGGGCGGGCTGCGCACGGACCGGGACTTTGGGTCCCGGTCCAACCCCAAGCGTTGCACACGTCCGATTCCCTTGACTTTGTCCTGATGCACTTTTTAATTGCATGGTGTTTTAAGACAAATCTAAGGCGTGCCGATGAAGAACGACGACTGGACTGCATGGCTCGGTTTTGGAGGCATGGTGTTAGGTGTCATGATAGGTTTTGATGCCGGCGGTGTAGGCGGTGCCATCCTTGGACTATTTTTAGGACCTATCGCAGCAATGATGCCAATAGTTTTGATATTTGAATTTGGCCATGTAATACTGCTTTTTGTGATACTAGGGGGAATAATCGCACTTGTTGTGAGCACTTGGGTGATGCGTTAAGCCCATAAGGACTTACCCCCTTGACTCCCCGCCCCTTTTCCCCCATCTGCACGCTACGCCCGCCCTCCGCTGCCGCGTGAGCAGCCCCTTAGGGGAGACGGATCGGGCCCAAGGTTCCCACCTTCACGCAGGGGTTCCGCGTCGCAAACGGCACCTTCCACGGGGAAGGGGTGAGGATGCGCCGCCCGACCTGCCTGCTGCGCTGGACGCAGCCCCTTGGCGGCATCCCCGCCTGAAAGACCATTCTATGACCTCTTTTGCCGATCTGGGCCTGTCGCCCAAACTCCTGAAAGCGTTGGAAAAAACCACGCTGAAGGACCCCACCCCAATCCAAGTGCAGGCCATCCCGCACATCATGAAGGGCAAAGACCTGATGGGTCTGGCCCAAACCGGCACGGGCAAAACCGCAGCCTTCGGCTTGCCGCTTTTGCACCGCATCCTCGACCTCGGCCATCCGCCCAGCCCGCGCCGGGTGCGGGCGCTGATCCTTGCGCCGACGCGCGAACTCGTCAGCCAGATCCATGACAACCTGACCGTCTTCACCAAAGGCACTGCCGTCAAGGTGCTGATGGTGGTGGGCGGGGCCTCGCTCAACAAGCAATCCATGTCGCTGGCGCGCGGCGCGGATATCCTTGTGGCCACGCCGGGCCGCCTGATTGACCTCTTGGAACGCGGCGATGTCAGCCTTGTCGACACCGGCTATCTGGTGCTGGATGAGGCCGACCATATGCTCGACATGGGCTTTATCCATGCCCTGCGCAAAATCGCCGTGCATATCCCGCAGCGCCGCCAGACCCTCTTGTTTTCGGCCACCATGCCCAAGGATATCGAGGAAATCGCCAGCACCTACCTGCGCGATCCGATCCGCGTGCAGGTCTCGCCCCCCGGCAAACCGGCGGACAAGATCGTTCAGGGCGTCCATTTCATCCCGAATGGCGACAAGGCCAAACTGCTGGAAAGCTATCTCTTGAAGCATCCGGGCGAACAGGCCTTGGTCTTTGGCCGCACCAAGCACGGTTCGGAAAAGCTGATGAAGCTCTTGGCCACCTGGGGCTTCAAGGTCGGCTCCATCCACGGCAACAAAAGCCAGAACCAGCGCGACCGCACCCTGACCGAGTTCCGCAACGCCGAGTTGGACATTCTGGTGGCCACCGATGTCGCGGCGCGCGGGATCGATATTCCGGGTGTGCGCCATGTCTATAACTACGACATGCCGAACGTGCCGGAAAACTACGTCCACCGTATCGGCCGCACCGCGCGGGCGGGGGCCGAGGGCAATGCCATCGCCTTCTGCGCTCCGGCCGAGATGGGGGAATTCATTGCCGTCGAAAAGCTGCTAAAAAAGCCGATCCCCGTCGTGGGCGGTGCGCCTTGGGCAGCAGATGTCGTGGCCGCCGCGCCAAAGCCCAACCAAAATCGCGGCGGCGGGCGTCCCGGCGGGTCCAAACCGCAGGGCGCAAAACCCGCCCGCCCACAGGGCGAAGGTCGCCCGCAGGGTGAAGGTCGGGGCGAAGGCCGCCCCCAATCAGCCAAACCGATGGGCGCAAAGCCAACTGGCGCGCGTCCGCAATCGGCCAAACCGGCAGGCGGCGGACAATCCCCGCGCCGCAGCGAAGGCGGGGCCGCAGGTGGCCAACGCCGTCCGCAATCGGGTGGCCAACGCCGGGGCTGATCCGCGCCCTCTTCCCCGTTGCTCAAATATCCTCGGGAGGGTCCGGGAGGGTGGAAAACCCTCCCGGCCTTTCCACCCTTCCCCGGTCTGCTGGGATGCGCTAATCCCCGCATATGGCAAAGCTCTACTTCCACTTCTCCACCATGAACGCAGGCAAATCGACCCTGCTGTTGCAGGCCGCGCATAACTACCGCGAAGGTGGCATGGCGACCTATCTGGTCACCGCGCAATTCGACAACCGCGCCGGAGAAGGCCGGATCGCCAGCCGCATCGGCATTGGCGAAGCCGCCGATACCTTCGCCCCCGGCGAGGATATGTTCGCCAAGCTAAAGGCCCGCCTGTCCCAAGGCCCCGTCGCCTGCGTCTTTATTGATGAGGCGCAATTCTTGTCCAAAGAACAGGTCTGGCAACTCGCCCGCGCGGTGGATGACCTGAAGGTGCCGGTGATGTGCTACGGGCTGCGCGTCGACTTTCAGGGCAACCTCTTC
>JBAXLX010000402.1:0-3025 GCA_037134595.1 Pseudomonadota bacterium | reverse complement strand
ACCCAAACCCGCAGGTCGCAGCGTCAGCCACGGTCCCACACGCGAAGGCGGCAAAGCCGAAGCCCCCCGCCGCCGCAATGAGGGGCCCGACCCTGCGGCCAAACCGCGTGCAACCCCGCGACCGGATGGCAAGCCGGGGGCTTCACCTGCGCCAGCGCGGCCCCGTCGCACCCCCTAACAGGTATCTGCCGGAAATTTGGTCAATTTGGTCGGAAATGACGGGCGGGCTATAGCCAGAGTGCACCTGCGCCCCTATAGTCTGGCGGCGTTGTTGTTTTCTGGAGCCTGTTCATGTCGGCCAAAGCCTTGCAAAGCCTAGCCTTTGTGCTGTTATCTGCTCTGACGCTTTACATCGCCTTTGGCGCAGGCTTCTAATGGCGCGGCGTGTTGTGGGGCCCTATAGCCCAAAAGATCAAGACGGCGCAGAGCGGCCCAGCCTGATCCTACCAGCCCCCCCCAGCGCAGCCATGCTGCGCGCCCAACTGGGGTTTGCCTTGCCCCTTCCCTTTCTCGTCAGGGCTTTTACGGGAACCCCCGCCACCTTGATGGCAGCGATTGGCGCGGCGGGGCTTTTGGTCTTGGCGGCGTGGCTGACGCGCGAGGGGGTCAAGGCGCAAGCGGCTTATGAGATGCGCAAAGTGGCACGCCGTCCGGCCCTGCCGCGCAAGATGCTGGGGTCGGCCCTGACGGGGCTTGGCTTGGCACTGGGCGGGGTGACGGGTACGCAAGAGGTGTTGGTGCTGCTAGGCTTTGGCGTTCTGGGGGCAGCCTTGCATCTGGCAGCCTTTGGTCTTGATCCGTTGAAATCTAAGGGCATGGCGGGCCAAGACCTCTTTCAAACCGACCGCGTCGCGCGCGCCGTCACCGAAGGCGAGGCGCTGCTCGCGGCCATGTCTGACGCCATCCTGCGGGCCGGTGATCTGGCGCTGGAATCCCGTGTTGCGCGGTTTTGCGACATTGCCCGTGGCTTATTTCGCCAAGTCGAAAACGACCCCGGCGATCTGACGGCTGCGCGCAAATATATGTCGGTCTATCTCACCGGTGCGCGCGATGCGACGGCCAAGTTCGCCGATCTCTTTGCCACCAGCCGCGATTCCCACGCGCGCAGCGATTACGAGGCCCTGCTGTCTGATCTTGAAACCAACTTCGCCGCTCGCACCAATGCGCTGTTGTCCAATAGCCACACCGATCTGGATATCGAAATCCAAGTGCTGCGCGATCGGTTGAAATAAGGCCCCTCCCCCTGACAAGGGTTGCCCGACCGCCTATCTGCCCTCTATCCCGCCCTTTGGGCCCCAAGACGTGAGAAACCCATGCCCATGATCCCCCGCGACACGGCAAGCACCGCCGCAGCCCAGTTGGATGACCTCACCGCCACCTCTTTGCCCATCCCATCTGAGGCCGTTGTCCCCTACGAGGAAGCCCTTGGGCCCCAAGCCGAAGCGATCAGCCAACGGATGGCCGAACTGGATATGGGCAACACCCAATCCATCTTGTCCTTTGGCGCAGCCGCGCAGGGCGATTTGCGCGCGATCAGCCAAGAGATGCTGGCAGGCGTGAAGGCCAAAGACCTTGGGCCTGCGGGGCAGTCGTTGGCGGAGATCGTTGCGACCATCCGCGGCTTTTCAGGGGCCGAGCTTGACGCCAACCGCCGCCGGTCTTGGTGGGAAAAGCTCACTGGCGCCGCCGCCCCCGTGGCCCAGTTCATCGCGCGCTATGAACAGGTGCAATTGCAGATCGACCAGATCACACAAGATTTGCTGTCCCACGAAACCGTGCTGCTTAAAGATATCAAGGCGTTGGACCTGCTTTACACCAAAACCCTGGCCTTTTACGATGAACTGGCGCTTTACATCGCGGCAGGTCAAGCCAAGCTTCAGTCGTTAGACACCACCGATCTGCCCGCCCTCAACACCGCCCTAGCCCAAGCGCCCGAGGCCGAGCAGATCAAACGCGCCCAAGACCTGCGCGATCTGCGCATGGCGCGTGATGATCTGGAACGGCGGGTTTACGATCTGCAACTGACCCGCCAAGTGACGATGCAGGCCCTGCCCTCGATCCGGCTTGTTCAGGAAAACGACAAGTCGCTGGTGAGCAAGATCAACGCCACGCTGATCAACACAGTGCCTTTGTGGGAAACCCAATTGGCGCAGGCGCTGACCATCCAACGCAGCCGCGATGCGGCCGATGCCGTGCGCGGGGCAAATGATCTGACCAACGCGCTGTTGACCCAAAACGCCAAAACCCTTGGCGAAGCCAACACAGCCGTGCGCACCGAAATCGAGCGCGGCGTCTTTGACATCGAGGCTGTCAAGACCGCCAACGACATCTTGGTCGCCACGATCCAAGACAGCTTGGCCATCGCCGATGCCGGCAAAGCCAAACGCGCCGAGGCTGCGCAGGAACTGGGCAAGATGGAAACGGCGCTGAAAGAGGCGCTGTCGGCCGCCAAAGCCAGCGCGCGCCCTGCCGCAGGGCAGGTTTGATGCGCCTGACGGTTCTGCGTTGCCTGCGAAAGTGGGCGGCGATTGCAGCCCTTGCGCTGGCCGCGTGCTCGCCGCCGCCGACCGCAGCCCCCAGCCTGTCGACCCAGCCCGCGGTGACAGGTGACACGCCCGCCAGCGCCGTCATCCGCCAGCACTATGCCGATGTACAAAAGGCCCTGCTGTCCGAAGGTCTGCTGCGTACCGAAACTGCCCCCAAAGATGCCCCTTTCAGCGCCCAAACCCTGACCGAGAATTTCCTGCGCATCGCGCTTTTTGAAGAATATGCCGGCGGCCAAGTCACCCGCCAGTCCACCGCCACGCCGATTTTGCTGCTGCGCTGGCAACAGCCGGTCCGTGTCGCGCTGCGCTTTGGCAAGGGTGTTCCCGCAGCACAGCGAACGGCGGATACACAGCGCGTCGCAGGCTATTTGGCGCGCCTGTCCTTGGTCACGGGCCACCCCATTGGCCTGTCGGAACTGGCCCCCAACTTCTGGCTCTACATCGCCTCGGTCGATGACCGCGCGGCCTTGGGGGCCGCG
>JBAXLX010000401.1:0-3034 GCA_037134595.1 Pseudomonadota bacterium | reverse complement strand
CATCGTGGCGCGGGTGGCGCAAGCCGAGGGCCAAGGGCCATCCGCCACGGTTGAGGCCGCCTTGCAACGCTGGTTCACCGATGACTTTCGCGCCCAAAACCCCGCTATGATGGACAAGGTCCGTGGCTGGGTGCTGGGCAACAACCCTGCCACCTATCCCGATTACTACCGCATCTTGGCCAGCGGCATTGACGAGATCGTAGCCCCCACCCCTCCCATCACCTGCCCCACGCTGGTGGTGACGGGCGACGAAGACTATGGCAACGGGCCGGACATGACCTTTGCGATTGCTGCCGAAATTGCGGGGGCCCAAACCCTGATCCTGCCCGGATTGCGCCATATGGCCTTGATGGAAAACCCCGCCCTGACCAACGCCCCGCTTTTGGCCTTTTTGACGCAGGTGCTGCATGGCTGACCCCCAAGACTCCCACGCCGCCGTTTCCGACGCGGTCCCCGCGACCCCTAAGGGGTTGGGCGATCAGAAGGCAGAAGGTTTCCCAAAGCCGCACCCGCCGATTGACCCGCGCCAATTGCGCGATGCCTTTGGGCGCTTTGCCACGGGGGTGACAGTTCTCACGGCGCGCCAATCAGATGGCACGCCGCGCGGCTTTACGGCGAATTCCTTCACCTCTGTCTCGCTGGACCCGCCTTTGCTGCTGGTCTGCTTGGCCAAAACCGCGCATTCCTGCGAAACCTTCCTGCAGGCCGATCATTTCGGGGTGAACATTCTGGGCCAAGATCAACAAGCGCTGTCAGCCCTGTTCGCCTCGCGCGAGGTGGACAAGTTCCAGCGCTGTGTCTGGCACGAAGGGGCAGGCCGCGTGCCGCTTTTGGACGGGGCCTTGGCGCAGTTTGTCTGCCTGCCCGATCGCTTTGTGGATGCAGGCGACCATCTGGTGCTGATCGGGCGCGTGGTCGCATTCACCACGGGCGAGGGCGCGCCCTTGGGCTATTTCCGCGGCCGCTACTTCTCGGTCGAGGTCGATGCGCAACTGGTGCAGGCGGTGGCGGCTTCGGCGGGGACCAGCGTGGGGGCGGTGTTGCTGCAAGATGGGGCGGTGTTGATGGAGGTGGCGGCGGATGGCGGGTTAACCCTGCCGCTCTCCCCCCAGCCCACCCCCAGCCTTGACCGCCTGCGCCAGCGTTTGGCCAGCTTGGGCTTGCACGCCGATGTTGACTTTCTGTATGCCGTCTTTGAAGACCGCGCCCTTGGCCTTCATGGCATCTATTACCACGGTCAGGTGCAAGGGGATGCCCCAAAAGGCATGGCGTTTTGCCCGCTGACCACTTTGGATTGGGCCGCCATGCGCAATCCTGCTGAAGGCAGCATGCTGCAACGCTATGCGAGCGAAACCCAAAGCGGGGCGTTTGGCATCTATCAAGGCAATGAAACCGAAGGAAAAGTGCGCCGCCTGAGCGGGGCCTGAACAGGAGAAGACGATGTTTCCCGAATTGCGCAAGGTCGTGACCTATGACGAAATCATCTACCGCGAGGGACAGCGCCCCGCTGACCCGCCGCTGCGGATGATCGGTGTTGCGGCGGTGGTCAAAAACCCGTGGCACGGGCGCGGGTTTGTGCAAGACCTCTCGCCCGAAATCAACCGCATCGCGCCGATCTTGGGCAAGATGCTGACCGATATGCTGGTGGCCTTGGCCGGATCGGGCGAAGCGATTGAAGCCTACGGCAAGGCGTCGATGGCGGGCACGGATGCCGAGCTGGAACATGGATCAGCCCTGATCCACACCTTACGCTTTGGCAATTTCTACCGCGAGGCGGTGGGGGCCAAGACCTACCTTGGCTTTACCAACGGGCGCGGTCCGGCCAACACGCAGATCCAGATTCCGCTGATGGATAAGAACGATGGCGGGCGGCGGTCGCATTATCTGACGGTGCAGTTTTCCATCCCCGATGCGCCCGCGCATGACGAGTTGGTCGTGGCCCTTGGCGCCTCGACCGGCGGGCGGCCGCATCACCGCATTGGCGACCGATACGCAGATCTGGCCGCCATCGGGGCCGATGTGGACAACCCCGCAGGGGTGTAAGGCTTTCGGCGCGCCGTGTGGCGCGCCTATTCCAACCGCATGGCGGGCGAGGGCGCTTGGCCATCATAACCGCCCCAGACCGACTGGTCGAAATGCAACACCGATCCCGTCATCATGCCGCTGTCATCCGATGCCAGCCATAGGGCGGCGCGGGCGACCTCGTCAGGATCAAGCAGGCGGCCAAAGGGCAGGCCCGCTTCGGCCTTGGCCTGCCAGTCGGGGTCGCCGGATTCGGCCAGCTGGATCTTCTTTTCATGGTCCGACAGCATCCAGCCGATATCCAACTGGTTGACCCGCACGCGGTTGCGCATCAAGGCAAAGCCCGCATTGCGCGTCAGCGTGGCCAAAGCGCCTTTTGACGCGCTATAGGCCGCCAAAAACGGCTGTCCCGCGCGGGACGAGGTCGAGCCGATATTGACAATCCGCCCGTCCCCCATGCCCGCAGCCATGTGCTTGACCGCTTCTTGCATCAAAAAGAACGGCGCGCGGACGTTGACGGCGAAGATCTTGTCGAAAAGCTCGGGCGCGGTGTTGAGCAGATTGCCCCGATCGGTCAGGCCCGCGGCATTGACCAAAATGTCAATCTTGCCAAACTGCGCCACGGCCTGCGCCACCACGCCCATCACCTGATCTATCTGCGCCAGATCGGCAGTGATCATCTGCACGGGCACGCCGCTGTCTTGGGTGATCTGGCGCGCCACGGCTGCCCCTTTGGCCTGATCGCGCCCCACAATCGCAATCCCCGCCGCCCCCGCCTTGGCAAACAGGCGGGCAATTGCCGCCCCCAAACCCTGCGTGCCGCCGGTGATCAGGGCGATTTTTCCATCAATACGGTTCATGACGAGTCCTTAGGATTGGTTCTTTTGATCAAGCGCGTCCAAGACGGCGAAAAACGCCGCCTCGGATTGGCCCTCGGCCAGCGCTTGGCGCAGATAGTCGGCTTGGGTCTTGGGGGCCATGCCGCCGACGGGCGGGTTGCTGTCTAGATTGG
>JBAXLX010000400.1:0-3049 GCA_037134595.1 Pseudomonadota bacterium | reverse complement strand
TACGGCGGCTATTCGATCCCGCCCTATTACGACAGCCTGATCGGCAAGCTGATCGTGCATGGCCGCGACCGCCCCGAAGCCTTGGCCCGCCTAAAACGCGCCTTGGGCGAGTTGATCATCGACGGGGTGGAAACCACGATCCCGCTGTTTGCGGCTTTGCTGGCAGAGCCGGATATCCAGAATGGCGCGTACAACATCCACTGGCTGGAAAAGTGGCTGGAGCATCAGTTCGGCGCGTAACACTTGGGGCGGGTAAAAACGCCCGCCCTTGCCCTGCTGCATCCTGGAGGGTTTCACACCCTCCAGACCTCCCGTGGAGTATTGCGACAAAGGGCAAGGGGGGGTGCGGGGGGGAAGGTTAGGATGGGGGGGCCACCTCCCACGGTTTGACCCAATCGCCTGCGACGCGCAAATCTATCCCGGCGTCATCTTCGATCACCTTGCACACCGTCATCTCGCCTGCGCCCATGCCGTAGCGTCGGCCCGCTTCGCGGAAACGCTCGTGGGTCGCCTCGGTCAGGGTGTTGGTGGTGCCAACTTTGTCCATCAACTCTTTGATCAGGCTTAGGTCTTTCAGGCACAAAGCAATCGGGAAGGACGGGTCATAATGGCCCGCAAAGATTGAGGGCACGTCATGGGACAGAACGAAACTGTCTGCAGCGCCGCCTTTCATCACCTCCCACCAGACGGCGGGGTCTAATCCGGCCAGCTTGGCGGTCACCATCGCCTCGCCAATCGCTGCGGCGTGGATTTTCCACAATTGGTTATTGACCAGCTTGGCGACATAGCCGTTGCCATAGGCCCCCACTTTGCGCAGTTGTCCCATCGCTTCGATCACAGGGCGGACCTGTTCGATCACGGCATCCGAACCACCCACAAACATCGGCATATCGCCCCGGATCGCCGCATCGACCGACCCTGTCACGGGCGCATCCACGGCGTGACCGCCACGGTCTGCAAACTCGGCCGCAAGATCGCGCATCAGGAAGGGGGAAGAGGTCGTCATATCGACCCAGATTTTGCCCGTACAATCGCCCGACAAAAAGCCCTGCGGGCCGCGCAGCACCGCTTCAACTTCCTTAGGGCCAAAGACCATCGTCACCACCACATCGCAGCGCGCCAGCACATCGGCAGGGCTGCTGGCTTTGGCGGCCCCCATGGCGGCCAAGCCCTCCATCGCTTCGGGGCGGATGTCGTAGACCACCATCTCAAACCCGTGGCGGCGAATGTTGGCGGCGGCATTCTTGCCCATTGTGCCCAAACCGATGAAACCGATGCGCATGTTATCCTCTTGGTTGCTGGGTTGCAGCCTGCACCCCTTGGGCCTAGCTTGTCCAACAAAAGCCCGTTAAGGCGGGCATCATTTAGGCTTATGGCGGGCGGTTGGGGGGCATGGATATCGAACTGCGACTGCTTCGGTCCTTTGTTTTGATGCACGAGGCGGGCTCGATCAGTCGGGCGGCAGAGCGGATGGCCTGCACGCAAGCCGCTATGTCGATGCGGTTAAAGACGATAGAAACTGAACTGGGTGCGGCGCTGTTCTTGCGCACGCAGCACGGGCTTGACCCCACACCGCGCGGGGCAGAGCTTTACGCCAAGGCCTTGGGCGTGCTGGCGGCCTATGACGAGATGATGTCGGCCACCCGTGCGCGGCCTATGGCCGAGCGGATCCGGCTGGGAATGCCCGACGACTACGCCTTGGGCTGGCTGGGGCCGGTTTTGGCCAACCTGTCGCTGGAGCGGGCCGAGGTGGACATCACCTGCGATCTGTCGGCGCATCTGATGGCCAAAGTGCAACGGCAAGATCTGGATCTGGCCCTTGTGACGCTTGACAGCCGTCCGGCGCTGACACGCGCTGCCGCCGAGGTTCCGCTGTCTTGGGTGGGGGCGGCGCACAGCGGCCCCGTGCGGCTTGCGGCCTATCCTGAAGGCTGCGTCTTTCGCCGCGCGATGATTGCCAGTCTGGAAGGTGCGGGCAGGCCGTGGCAGGTGGCGGTGCAAAGCAGCAGCCATGCCGGTATCTTCGCCGCCGTGCGTGCGGGTGTTGCGGTCAGCGCTGTGGCCACCGGCACAGCGCCGCCCGATCTGGGCGAGGGCGGCACAGGTCTGCCCGCCCTGCCCCGCATTCCGGTCTATCTGGTGGCCGCGGCCAGCCTGCGGCCCCTTGCGCGGCGGTTGGAAGCAGAACTTATGGCGCAGATGCAGGGATGGGCAGCGCCATGACCCTGACACCTTCCTTGCTGCTGCGGGCCTATGCGGCGGGGGTCTTCCCCATGGCCGAGGGCCGAACCGACCCCGTGATCCACTGGATCGACCCGCAACGCCGCGCGATCTTTCCCATGCCGGGCTTTCACACCTCGCGCAGTTTGGCCCGTCATATCCGCCGCATCCAGCCGCGTGTCACGGTCGACCGCGATTTCGCAGGCGTGGTGCGCGGCTGCGCCAATCGGCCGGAAACATGGATCAACGCCGAGATTTTTGCCGCCTACACCGCGCTCTTCGATCAAGGCCATGCGCATAGTTTGGAAGTGTGGCAAGGCGACGCACTGATCGGCGGCATCTACGGTGTCGTTCTGGGGGCGGCATTTTTCGGCGAAAGCATGTTTTCAACCCAAGGGAACGGGTCAAAAATCGCGCTGGTCTATTTGATGCACCGCTTACAGGCGGGTGGCTTTAAGCTGTTTGACGTGCAGTTCATGACCGACCATCTGGCAAGCCTTGGCGCGGTGGAAATCTCGCGCGCCGCCTATCGCAAGCGCTTGGGCGAGGCTTTGGCCACACCTGCCCAGTTTGCCCCCCAAGATTACCCGCCCGAACCCGAGGCGGGCTTTGTACTGTCAGGCACATCGCACCTGAGCACCCAAACGTCGTAGCGCGGATGATCCAGCGCCGACAGGGCCGGGCTAGAGGCCACCATCCAACCGTGAAAGACGGGGTCCGTCAGGCCAGAATCAAGAATGGTGACATGGGCAAAAGCATCGCTCAGCGGGCTGTCAGCCGGATAGCGGCACTCGTCCAAGCGCAGGGTCAAGCGGCCTTCGACCTGCTT
>JBAXLX010000399.1:0-3051 GCA_037134595.1 Pseudomonadota bacterium | reverse complement strand
TGCCGCCGCTTTGGCTGTTGCAGATGCAGCTTTGGGTGCCCTTTGCCACAATGGTAACGGCGCTTTTCGTATCGGGGGCTGTGTCGCTCTATGCGGTGCCGCTGGTCTGGGCGGCGCTGGGGGTGCATCTGCGCCGCGCCGGGCCCGCTTATCTGCGCGCAGATCGGCGTGCTCGGGGATTGCGGCTTCAGTCGGTGCATGCCGCAAAGTCAGAGGCCGCAGCCAACGCAGCGCATTTGGAGATGTTTCCAAATGATCGTTCGTTGTTTGCGGGGATGCCGGACCCCGTGGTGCAGACTATCTGATACCGTAACAGAAAAAACAGCCCGCCCTTTCGGAAAGAGCTGCTTTCTTATGTTCCGATTCCCGTCACAGGCTTTCAGCGCGCTTTTCCGGGTCAATGATCTGGCCAAAGCGGATGCCGAAACGTTCGCCCACCATCACCACTTCGCCCTTGGCGATCAACGTGCCATTCACCAGAACGTCCAGCGGGTCGCCAGCAAGGCGGTCAAGCTCGATTACCGAACCTTCGTTCAGACGCAGAAGATCGCGGATGGTCAGTTCCGCACGTCCCACCTCGACCGTCAGTTTGACGCCGATGTTTTCCAGCAGGCGCAGCCCTTCGGTGCCCATTTTTCCGTCTGTCATGGCCCTGTCTCCTTACTGGTCCCGCCCGATGCGCCGCGTGACGCTGAGGGCGGATTTGCCTTGAACTTCGCCGGGTGTGGCCAGAAACATCGGCCTCCCTTCGATCATCACCTGAACGATATCGGTCATCTGGGCGGGGATCACATCGCCCTCTTTCAACTGCGTCAACTGGCGCAACGGGATATCGGGTTCGCACAGCCGTGCGGTGATCTGTAGGGGCACCGCCATTACCGCGCGTTCCAGCCTGTTACGCCAGCTTTGGTCATCGTCCAGACTGTCCGACTGCATGCGAGACCGTAGCAGGCTGCCGATGGGTTTCAGCGTCTGCAAAGGATAGAGGATGTCGAAACTGGCTGGTTCAGTGCCCGGCAGTTGCACCATGAACGAACAGTTAACGATCATGCCATCGCCATCAACAAAGGCGGCAAATTGCATGTTCTCTTCACGGCTGACCACGTTCAGCGTCAGCCCCATCAGATCGCGCCACGCCAGTTGAAGCGCTTGATTCAACCGGTCGGTCAGAAGCTCGATCACCCGCTGTTCGGTGGCGGTGAATTCGTTGCGGTTGCTTTTTACATGGCGTATCGACCCGCCATAATAGGCATCGGTCAAGAGCGAAATGAATGTCGGCGGGATCACGATCAGATGATTGCCGCGTAATTCTTCGATGCGGGTGTTGGTCAGGCTGACGAAGTTGTCCTGACTGCTGCGATAATCGTCATAGTTTCGCACTTCGGGCGGAAAGGCCGACAGGCGCGGTTGGATCCGCAACATCGGCAGAAAGACCGACCGGGCGATACGGCAAAAGCGTTCGTTAATCATCCTGAGGGCATGGTAGTCGCCCATAGCCGACAGATCGTTTGACCCAAAGACATAGGGACGAACCTCAACCCCGCTGTCAGAGGTGCCGAAATCCCGCCCGCCATCCATAAGCCCGCCGACAAGCGCGGCGACTTCGTTTGCAGAAAGCTTGCGTGGCGTAGATGCCATTCCCTTTGCCCTTATTGCAGCACGAAAGACGGAAAGAACACGTCCTCGACCCCGCCGAAACCTTCGGCCTTTTCCAGCCGTTTGTTGATCGCGGCCATCAAGGCCTTTGACAGTCTTGCACGGCCTTCGGTCCCGGCCAAGTCTTCTTCGGTAAAGGTTGAGATGACCGCCAGCATATCCGACATCAGCGCCGGCGTATGGGTAGTGACATTGGCGATAACCTGCTGATCATATTGCGTCGAGATGCCGACCTGCACCTGAAGAAAGCGGCGCGAACCCTTGAGGTTTGAGGTCAACGGGTCGGGGAAAGAGTAGTAAGAGGTGACGAACAGTTCTTGTTCGGGCAGCGGTTTCGGGAGCTTTTTCGGCGCGGCCTCGCCCTGAGTTTCAGTGGCATGGGCCTCAGCCTCGGCGGCGGCGGCTTCTTCTTTCGGGTCGATCAGACGCAGCATGTCCTGCGCGGGCGACAGCGGATTGGCGAAGTAGAAATACCCCCCACCAAAACCCGCGCCTACCAAAACGACAGACCCAAGCAGCAGCTTTAACAGTCGCATCACTCCGCCGCCCTTTTTTGGCGTGGCATCTGCGTTGACGGGTTCCTTGGCCATGATCGGGCGTCCTTAGGCAACGATATTGACGAGATTGGCAGCGCGTCCGGTCTGCACCGGGGCGGTCATTTTGCCGCGCAGACCGGCCAACGCGGCCTCGGCGCGCGGGTTGCCAGGGTTTTGGCCCTGACGTTGGCCGTTGGCGCCTGGATCGCGAGCGCCCGGATCGCGGCTTGAGGCGTCGTGGCTGGTCAACGACAGACCCGCGCGATTGAACGCTTCGGCAAGGCGGGCTTCGGATTGCTGAAATAGCTGCGCCGCTTGCGGCGTGTCGGTTACGATCTGCACCGTTGCGGCATTGTCGGACAGGTCCAGCTTGATGCGAACCGTACCGAGGTTGTCGGGCGACAGGGTAATCTCGATCTCTTGGCCCAGTTTGTTGCTGCGTGTGGTGATGCGTTCTGTCAGCGCGGCCTCCCACACGGATTGGGTGGTGTCAAGCGGTGACGTATACGGTCCGCGCTGCGGCGAGGGCGCTGACATGTTAGTGGCGCGACTGTCCAGCGGCAGCGATTGCGCGGTGCTGGTCAATGGAGCGCCTTGATCCGCGACGCCGTCTTGCAAGGTGCCGTTGGTTTGCGTCTTGTCTCTTTGGAACCCGTCACTTTGAACGGTCTGGCGGTCCTGCGTCTTGTCGCTTTCAGGGGCAGTCGTCGTCAGGCGGTCGGAAAAGCTGGATGCGTCGCCCTTGTCTTGCGTCTTGGGCTTGGCATCGGCCAACATGGCCAAGCGGCCCGCCATGCCGCGCTGGCGTGGGGTGCTGCTCATGATTTCGGCGGGTGCGGCGGCATCCGGCGCGTCGTCA
>JBAXLX010000398.1:0-3068 GCA_037134595.1 Pseudomonadota bacterium | reverse complement strand
CCCAAGGCCGTGCGGGGCATCTGGGCCAATCCTTGCTGCACGCCGATGCGGGGGTGGCACCCACGCATTGGCAAGCCTCGACCTTTCCGCCCGCGCTGCGGCGGATGCTGGATGTGATCCATGACGGGGTGAACACCGATGTGATGGCCCCCAACCCCACAGCGCGGTTTGCCCTGCCCAATGGCCAAAGCGTCACGGCAGGCGACGAGGTGCTGACCTTTGTGAACCGCAACCTTGAACCCTACCGCGGCTATCACATCTTCATGCGCGCCCTGCCCGATGTTCTCAAAGCCCGCCCCAAGGCGCAGGTCGTCATCGTGGGCGGCGACGAGGTCAGCTATGGCAACGCGCCCAAGGGGGAAAAGGGCTGGAAAGAAACGATCCTTGCCGAAGTGCGCGACCAGTTAGACCTGTCGCGCGTCCATTTCATGGGAAAGATCCCCTATGACCAGTTCACCGCCCTGCTGCAGGTCAGCCGCGCCCATGCCTATCTGACCTATCCTTTCGTTCTGTCATGGTCGATGATCGAAGCGATGAGCGCGGGGGCCCATGTCATAGGCTCTGCCACGGCCCCGGTGCAGGAAGTCGTCACCCACGGCGTGAATGGCACTTTGGTCGATTTCTTCGACATTGCGGCGTGGTCCGCCACCCTGACGCAAGCACTGGCGCAGCCAGAACAGTTCCAAACCCTGCGCCAAGCGGCGCGGCAAACAGCCCTTGACCACTACGATCAGCGCCATTTGTTGCCCAAGATGATCGACTTTGTCCAACGCCACGGGCCCAAACCCTAAGTCTATTTGCTCTTTGCCCAAATACTCTCGCCGAAGGCTTCCCAGCGCAGGTCTTGCCGCGCAGTCGGGTTAGATGGCCGCCGAAGGCTGCGCCTTGCTTTGGTCGTAGTCATCAAACCCGCGCGCAATCATCCGCGCCAAGGGGCGTGCGTGGGGCAGGATGGTCAAGGCGGCGTCGTCTAGCACAACCACGCCGTCAAAGGCGGCGGCAACCTTAGCCAGCATCGCCGCCACCTTGTCAGCCGCAATGCCAAAGCCCGCCAATTCCGCCCGCTCAACCCTGAAATCGCACATCAGCGCCTCGATGATACGCCCGCGCAACTGGTCTTCGCCGGCAAAGACATGGCCGCGGTGGGTGGAAAACGTCCCCGCGCGGATCGCGCGCGTATGGGCCGCTGTGCCCGAAGCATTTTGCGCATACCCTTGCGGGAATTTGGAGATAGACGAGGCCCCAAGCCCCACCAGCGTTTGCGCCACATCGTCGGTATAGCCTTGGAAATTGCGCCGCAAATGGCCGGTGCGGGCAGCGACGGCCATCGCATCGGTGGGCTTGGCGAAATGGTCGATGCCGATGTTCTGATAGCCATGGGTCAAGAACAAAGCCTGCGCCGCCGCGTAGAGGCTTAAGCGTTCTTGCGGTGTGGGCATGGCGTCCGACGGGATCATTTGCTGCCGTTTGCTCATCCACGGCACATGGGCATAGCCGTACAGCGCCACGCGATCTGGCGACAACGACAAAAGCTTTGCCACCGAATCGGCGATTTTGGCCTTGGTCTGATGCGGCAGGCCAAACAGAATGTCGGCGTTCAGGCTGCTCACCCCGCGCGCGCGGATCATGCCGACCACATCGCGGGTCAGTTCAAACCCCTGCTCGCGCCCGATCGCCTTTTGAATCTGCGCATCAAAGTCCTGCACCCCGATCGACGCGCGGTTCATGCCCGCTGCGGTCAGGGCATCCAGACGGGCCTCATCAATCTCGTTCGGGTCAATCTCGACCGAGAACTCTGCCCCCTTCGCCAAAGGGGCCACGTCCAAAATCGCTCCCGCCACATCGCGAATCAAGCCCGGTGCCAGCATGGTCGGCGTACCGCCACCCCAATGCAGGCGCGACAAGGTCACCCCTTGGGGCAAATGCCGCGCCAAAAGGGCAATCTCGCTTTGCAGCATCTTGGCATAGGCAATCACCGGATCATCGCTGGTCGTCCCTTGGGTGCGGCAGGCGCAAAACCAGCACAAGCGGCGGCAAAAGGGCACATGCAGGTACAAGGAAATCGAAGAATGGGCAGGAATCGCCTCGATCCACGTGGCAAAGGTCTGCGGCCCCACACCGCCCGCAAACTGCGGCGCTGTGGGATAGGATGTGTAGCGCGGCACGCGCGCATCAAATAGCCCAAAGGCTGCGAGTTGCGAAAAACTGTTCATCGCGTTAGGGTGAGACATAGGTGGTGCGATTGCCTTGATCAGGATCAAATGAAAGGCCCTCCATGTCCCTTAATCCGTTGAAACTTGCGCCCCAAGACTGTGGCGATTGCCCCATCCGCCACCGCGCCGTGTGCTCGCGCTGTGACGGGCCGGAATTGGCGCGTCTGGAAGAGATGAAGTATTACCGCAGCTTTGAAGCGGGGCAGAATGTTGTCTGGTCGGGCGACCGGATGGATTTTGTGGCCTCGGTCGTTTCGGGCATCGCCAGCCTGACCCAGACCATGGAAGACGGCCGCCGCCAGATGGTGGGCTTGCTGTTGCCGTCGGACTTTGTCGGTCGCCCCGGGCGGGGTGTGGCGCCTTATGACGTCACCGCCACGACCGATCTGGTCATGTGCTGCTTTCGGCGCAAACCCTTTGAAGAGATGATGGCCACAACCCCCCATGTCGCCCAGCGCCTGCTGGAAATGACCTTGGACGAATTGGACGCCGCACGCGAATGGATGCTGCTTTTGGGCCGCAAGACGGCGCGGGAAAAGATTGCCTCGTTGCTGGCAATTCTGGCGCGGCGTGACACGGGGCTAAAGGCCAAGGCCGCAAAGGGACCGATCAGCTTTGATCTGCCGCTGACGCGCGAAGAAATGGCCGATTATCTGGGCCTGACCTTGGAAACCGTCAGCCGCCAGATGAACGCGCTCAAACGCGACGGCGTCGTCGAACTGGGCGAAAAGCGCCGCATTGTGGTGCCCAACTTTGACCGCTTGGCCGAAGAAACCGGCGACGATGCCGATGGCGTCTTTCTGTCTTAAGGCTTTGCGCTTAAGATGACCCCCTCACCCGAGGGCCAGATGCAAG
>JBAXLX010000397.1:0-3125 GCA_037134595.1 Pseudomonadota bacterium | reverse complement strand
TGCCCCGCCCGAGATCAGCGCCAAAACGAAATCCCCTTCACCCAAGCCGCCCAAAAGCGCCAGCATCTCAGCCGTTGCCGCAGCCCCTGCGGCGTCTGGCACGGGGTGGGCGGCTTCCACAATTTTGATGCCTTGGCAGGGGCGGCCATAGCCGTAGCGGGTGATCACCAGCCCCTCGCAAGGGCCCCAGACCGCCTCAACCGCTTCGGCCATGCGGGCCGAGGCTTTGCCTGCCCCCACGACCACCACCCGCCCTGCGGGCTTGGGCGGCAAATGGGCGGCAAGGGATCGCATGGGGTCGGCCACCTCGACCGCCTTGTCAAACAGCGCGCGGAGCAGCAATTCTGGCGTCATGGGGCACCTAGGCTTGAGGGGCGCACAATCAGGCGCACGGGGGTGTGAACTTCAGGCGGGGGCAGGATGCCGTCTTCCAGCCAAGCGAGGATCGTCTGCGCCACGCCCGCGCCAAAGCCTGCAATGTCGCAATGCACGGACGTCAGCGCCGGATAGACCTGCGCGCAGTCTTCGATATCGTCAAAGCCGACAAGGCGGAAATCGCGCCCGACCGAACGGCCCTGTTCGGCAAAGCCTGCCAGCATGCCCAGCGCCACAAGGTCGTTAAAGCAGATGGCGGCGTCGACTTGGGGATGGCTGCGGGCCAGATCAAGCGCTGTAGCGCGACCAAAGGCGCGGGTCGGGCGGCCATGCAGCGCAAGGGGGGGCGTGCCGTGCGCCTGCAAGGCGGCCAGATAGCCTGATAGGCGCTCTTGCGTCACGGCGCGGCCCTCTTGGCCACCGACAAAGGCGATGTTCTGCGCGCCGCAGTCCAGCAAATGCTGCGCAGCAATTTCGCCGCCGCGCCGGTAATCGGGCGCGGTGAAGGGTAAAAGCCCCACGCGGGGATCGACCTTGCGCAGCACCTGCATCACCGGCAATCGCGCGCGGTGCAGGGGGTCAAAGGTCGTCTCCTCGGCCCCATAGGTGGGCGAGATCACCACGGCGCTGACGCCGTGTTCGATCATTGACCCCACCACTTGCGCTTGCAGTATCGGGTCTTCGTCGGTGTTGGCGATTACGGTCGCATAGCCGCGCTGCGACAGGGCCATTTGCAGCGAGGTGGCGAATTCGGCAAAGAACGGGTTGCGCAGATCGTTGATCACCACGCCAATCAGCCCCACGCGGTTTGACCGCAGATTGGCGGCATTGCGGTTGTAGACATAGCCCAGATCAGCCATCACCTGCTGCACCGCCAGACGGGTTTCTTCTTTGACGGCAGGGCTTTTTTGAAACACCAGACTGACGGTGGATTTCGACACCCCCGCCGCGCGCGCCACATCGACGATGGTGGGCCGTCTGCTCATGCTGGCAGCGCCCTGCGCGCAGGGGCAAGGGTGCCGATGAAGGTGGGTAGACACCGCATCGGTCAATCTACTTTCAGATCAAAGACCAAAAGCCCGTCGATCCCGCCGACCGCATGGGCCACCAACTGGCCGCCAAAGGTCTTGTGGTCGGGGTCGTCGGCATAGGTTTGCAGCGTGTCCCATCCGGTAAAGTCGATGGTGAAGCCGTGCAGATAGCCGCGTTCGATCTGCTCGGGGCTTTCGGATCGGCCTGCCGCATAGGAAAGAATCCCCGGCAGCTTGGCGGCCAAGCGGGGGAGGGCGGCGAAGATCGCGGATATCTCGGCCTCGGTCACACTCGGTTGAAAGCGGATCAAAACGATGTGGCGGATCATGCGTGGCCCCTGATCATATCGGCTGCCTTTTCCGCGATCATGATCGTGGCGGCATTGGTGTTGGAAGACACAACGCTGGGCATGATCGACGCATCCACCACCCGCAGCCCGTCGATGCCGTTAAAGCGCAGCTGAGGGTCGACCACGGCGGCGGGGTCCACCCCCATGCGGCAGGTGCCTGCGGGGTGATGGTCGGTCTTGGCATGGGCGCAGGCGTAGTTGAAATAATCCTCGTCGGTTTGCACATCGGGGCCGGGCAGGCGTTCGGCCAGCACAAAGGGCTTCAGAGCGTCTTGGCGCATGATGTCACGGGCCAGTTTCAGGCCACGGATCGACATCTCGCGGTCGTAAGGATCGGCCCAATAGTTGGGGTCGATCAAGGGGGCTGCCAGCGGGTCGGCACTTGCCAGCCGCACCGTGCCGCGCGATCTGGGCCGCAGATAGGCCGAGTTCAGCGTCACCCCGCCCTGCGCCATCGCGGCCACGCCAGCCTCGATCCCTGACCCTAGGCCCAGATGCAGTTGAATGTCGGGCGAGCGGGCGTTGGGGTCGGCATACCAAAACCCCCCCGTCTCAAACAGGCTGGAGGCCACCGGCCCCTTGCGCGTCAGCAAATATTGCAGCGCGGCCAAGGCCGACAGATGCGGCTTGGCGAAGCGGTCGTAGGTGTGCGGGCCGGTGCATTCGGCTATGACAAACAGGTCAACATGGTCTTGCAGGTTCGCCCCCACCCCCGGTTGGTCAAAGACCACCGGAATCCCAAGGCCGCGCAGATAATCCGCAGGCCCGATCCCCGACAGTTGCAACAGACGCGGAGAGCCGATGGCCCCCGCCGACAAGATCACCTCACCCGCCCGCACGATGCCTTGGCCAGCTAGGTCTACCCCCGTGGCGCGGCCTTGATCGACCACAATCCGCAGCACCTGCGCACCCGTCAGCACTGTCAGGTTCGCACGCCGCTCGGCGGGGCGCAGATAGGCTGTGGCGGTGGACGAGCGGCGGTAGTTCTTTTGCGTCAGCTGATAAAAGCCCACACCGTCTTGCACCTCTCCGGTCATATCCAGATTGCGCGGGATGCCCAGTTGGGCGGCGGCGGCGAAATAGGCATCGCAGATGGGCAAAGGCGCGCGCGGTTGGCTGACGCCCAAAGGGCCGCCTTGGCCGTGGTAGCGGTTGGCGTGGGTGTCGTTATCTTCGGCCTTGCGGAAATAGGGCAGGATGTCGTCATAGCCCCAACCGGTGCAGCCCGCTTGCCGCCATTCGTCATAATCCAGCGCATTGCCACGCGTGTAGATCTGCGCGTTGATCGAAGATCCGCCGCCAATCACCTTGGCCTGAGTATAGCGGATCACCATATCTTTCATGTGCCGCTGCGGTGTGGTGTGCCACC
>JBAXLX010000396.1:0-3136 GCA_037134595.1 Pseudomonadota bacterium | reverse complement strand
TGGGGCCGGATGACAAGCTGACAGCCTTTCTGGGCGGGCGCGCCATGTTGCGGCTTGGCTTTGACCGCTTGGCCCTTGGGTGGAGCGAGGCGGATATCGCGCGCGAATACCCCCGCCTGCTGGCCAGCTATGCCGAGGTGCTTGACCGTGAAACCCGGCTTTACCCCGGTGCCGTGCAAGCGGTGCAAGACCTGCGCGCTTTGGGTTTTGCCACGGCGATTTGCACCAACAAACCCGAAGGCTTGGCGGTGGAACTGGTCAAACGCTTGGGGATTGCGCCGCTGTTTGGCGCTTTGATCGGCGCGGATACGTTTCCCGTGCGCAAGCCCGACCCGATGCCTTACCGCGCGGCGGTCGAGCGGGCGGGGGGGGCGGTGGGCCGCTCTTTCCTGATCGGGGATACGCAGACCGACCATGACACAGCCCGCGCGGCGGGGGTGCCCATCGTGATGGTCAGCTTTGGCCCCGAAGGCCACGGTGTCGCGCGCCTCAACCCCGATGCCGTGCTGGACGACTACGCCGATCTGCCCGCGCTTGCCCAAAAGCTGATTTCCTGAAAGAACCAAATTTCCCGCGCCGGAGATGTTATGACCGACCCAAGCCCCGCCCCCGTCTCGCGCCATGCGGTGACCTTTATCTTTGTCACGGTGCTGCTGGATATGGTGGGCTTTGGCATCATCATTCCCGTTCTGCCCAAGCTGATCGGTACGGTGGCGGATGTCTCTTTGGCCGAGGCGGCCAAGATCGGCGGCTGGATGGCTGCGGCCTATTCGGTGGCGCAGTTTCTTTTTGGGCCTTTGATGGGCAACCTGTCTGACCGCTTTGGCCGCAGGCCTTTGCTGCTGCTGGCGATTTTGGGGCTGGGGTTGGATTTTCTGGCACAGGCTTTGGCACCGACCATGGGTTGGCTGTTTGCGGGGCGGATTTTGGCGGGCCTGTGTGGGGCGTCTTGGGTGATTGCCAATGCCTATATCGCCGATGTCACAGCGCCCGAAGATCGCGGCAAGGCCTTTGGCATGATGGGGGCGGCCTTTGGGCTGGGCTTTATCATCGGGCCGGTGATCGGCGGGCTGCTGGGAGAGTTCGGCGCAAGGGTGCCGTTTTATGTGGCGGCGGCGGTGTCGGGGGGAAACCTGATTTATGGGTATTTCGTGCTGCCTGAAACGCTGACAGCCGCCAACCGCCGCCCATTTCATTTGGCGCGGGCCAATCCTTTTGGGGCGTTCAAGGTGTTCGGCCAGTATCAGGGCGTCTTGCCGCTGTGCTTGGTTCTGGCGATGTTTTTCTTCTTCTCGTCGGTCTATCCGGCGATCTGGGCCTTTTGGGGCAAGGTGCGCTTTGGCTGGTCAGAGGCGATGATTGGGCTGACCTTGGCCGTCTTCGGCGTGGTGATTGCGGGGTTTCAGGGCGGGTTGACGGGGCGGTTCGTGAAACTGTTTGGCGAACAGGGCACGGTGGTTTTGGGCTTTGTATCGGCCATCGCGGCGGGTTTGGGCTATGGGGTGACCGGATCGCTGGCGGTGATCTTCTTGCTGATGGTGATCCACGGGCCGGAAGGCTTCATTAACCCGCTGTTGACCGCGCGCATGTCAAAACGCGTGCCGGAAAATGCGCAGGGCGAGTTGCAGGGCGGCATTTCGGCCATCACCAACATCGCCATGTTGGCCGGCACGGTGTTTTACGCGCAGGTCTTTGGCTATTTCATGTCGCCCGTCGCCCCTTTCCAATCGCCCAATGTGGCCTATTATCTGACAGGCGCGGGCATGGCTGTGACCTTTGGGGTGTTTTTATGGGTCAGCGCGCGCGAGAATGAAGGGGCAGGGGCCAAATGACTGAGGTTTTTACCGGCAGTTTCACCCAGCAAGAGCCGATCCCCGAAGAGGGCATCGCCGCAGCCTTGGCCGTGCTGCGCCATGGCCGTTTGCACCGCTATAACACAGCCCCCGGCGAAGTGGCCGAAACCGCGCTGCTGGAAGAAGAATTTGCTGCTTTGACAGGGGCGAAATACTGTTTGGCTGTCGCCTCGGGCGGCTATGCCATGGGCTGCGCCTTGCGGGCGCTTGATCTGCAAGCGGAGGAGGCGGTGTTGACCAACGCTTTCACCTTGGCCCCCGTGCCGGGAGCGATTGCGGCGGCGGGCGGACGCGCGATTTTTATCGAGGTCACCGAGGATTTGGTGATCGACTTTGCCGATCTGGAGGCCAAAGCCCGCAGCACGGGGGCGCGGTTCTTGATGCTTAGCCATATGCGCGGGCATCTGTGCGATATGACGGCGCTGATGGCTTTGTGTGACGCCTTGGGGGTCACGGTGATCGAAGATTGCGCCCATACGATGGGGGCGTCTTGGGGCGGTGTCGCTTCCGGGCGGCATGGGGCGATCGCGTGTTATTCGATGCAGACCTATAAGCATATCAACGCAGGCGAAGGCGGGTTTTTGATCAGCGACGATCCGGCGCTGATGGCGCGGGCGGTGCTGCTGTCGGGCAGTTATATGCTGTACGCCAAACACCGCGCCGCGCCGCCGCCTGAGGCGTTTGAAGGCGTGCGGATGGTCATGCCCAATGTCTCGGGGCGGATGGATAACTTGCGCGCAGCGATCTTGCGCCCTCAGCTAAAGGTTCTGGGCGAACGTGTGGCCCGCTGGGAGGCGCTGTACCGCAGGCTTGAGGCGGGGCTGACCGCCACGCCGGGCTTGGCGCTGGTGCGCCGGCCCGAGGTTGAGCGGTTTGTTGGATCATCCTTCCAGTTCCGCCTGCCCGACTGGTCACCCGCCCGCATCGCGCTGTTCTTGCAACGCTGCGTGGCGCGGGGGGTAGAGTTGAAATGGTTTGGCGCGGCGGAGCCTGTCGCCTTCACCTCGCGCTATGATCACTGGCACTATGCCGAACCGCAAAGCCTGCCGCAGACCGACCGGATTTTGGCGGGGCTGATTGATTTGCGTTTGCCGTTGACCTTTACCACCGATGACTGTGAGATCATCGCACGGATCATTCGGGCGGAAGCTTTGAGTGTGGGGCAGGGGCCAGAGCCGGAAGGGGTTTCGGCACCTGTTATTCAGTAGGCTGCGCTGCGTGACTCGCAGGGGGTTTCACACCCCCTCAGCCCGGCCACGGGCCGGGCGTTCTTCGCGGAAATC
>JBAXLX010000395.1:0-3159 GCA_037134595.1 Pseudomonadota bacterium | reverse complement strand
GGCGAATAGGCCCCCATGCCGCCGGTATTGGGGCCGGTGTCGCCATCGCCCACGCGCTTGTGGTCTTGTGCTGTGCCACAGGGCAGGGCGGTGACCCCATCGGTAAGGATGAAGAACGAGGCTTCCTCACCGTCCATAAACTCTTCAATCACCACCTCGGCCCCTGCCGCGCCAAATTCGCCACCGAACATGTCGTCAATGGCCTCCAGCGCCTCGGCCTCGGTCATGGCCACGATCACACCTTTGCCAGCGGCCAAGCCGTCGGCTTTCACCACAATCGGCGCACCTTGGGCGTGGATGTAATCGCGGGCAGGCGGTGCGCTGGTAAAGCGGGCATAGGCGGCAGTGGGGGCCTTGCAGGCGTCGCAGATTTCCTTGGTGAAGGCTTTAGACGCTTCCAGCCGTGCCGCCTGCGCGCTTGGCCCAAAGGTCAAAATCCCCGCCGCCCGCGTGGCATCGGCGACCCCTGCGGCCAAGGGGGCCTCTGGCCCGACAATCACGAAATCCACCGCGTTTTCGGCGCAAAAGGCCACGACGGCGGTGCTGTCCAGCACATCCAGATCGGCCACCTCGGCCAACATCGCGATTCCCGCATTGCCGGGGGCCACGATCAGCCGGTCGGTCTTGGGGTTTTGCTTGATCGCCCAAGCCAAAGCATGTTCGCGTCCGCCGCCGCCTAAGATTAGGATGTTCACCGCCGCCCCCGCTTGGCCTTTGTCAGCCCGCGTCATAAGATGGGCGGGCAGGGGAGGCAACCATGGCTTTGTTTGAAGACGACGATCCCGTCCCACGGCCCGGCAACAGTCCGGAATACACCGTCTCGGAACTCTCCAACGCGGTCAAACGTGTGATCGAGGGTGAGTTCGGCCTGATCCGCCTGCGCGGCGAGGTGGGCCGCGTGTCGCGCCCCGCCTCGGGGCATTTGTATTTTGACCTGAAAGATGATCGCAACGTGATAGCGGCGATTTCGTGGAAGGGCCAAGTCGCCAAGATGCAGGTCCGCCCCGAAGAGGGGATGGAGGTGGTGGCCACGGGTCGCATGACCACCTTTCCGGGTCAGTCGAAATACCAGATGATTGTCGAAGATGTGGCCCCCGCAGGGGCGGGCGCGTTGATGGCCATGCTGGAAAAGCGCAAAGCGGCCTTGGGGGCCGAGGGGCTGTTTGACCCAGCGCGCAAAAAGCCCATCCCCTATCTGCCAAAGGTGATCGGCGTTGTCACCTCGCCCTCGGGCGCTGTGATCCGCGACATTCTGCACCGCCTGCGCGACCGCTTTGCCCGCCATGTGCTGATCTGGCCGGTGGCCGTGCAAGGCCAAGCCTGCGCGTCAGAGGTGGCCGCCGCCATTCGCGGCTTTAACGCGATTGTGGCCGGAGGCCCGATTCCCCGCCCCGATCTGATCATCGTGGCACGCGGTGGCGGGAGCCTTGAAGACCTGTGGGGCTTTAACGAGGAAATCGTGGTGCGTGCCGCTGCCGCCTCGCAGATACCGCTGATTTCGGCGGTGGGGCATGAAACCGACACCACCCTGATCGACTACGCCGCCGACCTGCGCGCGCCCACACCGACCGCTGCGGCAGAAATGGCCGTGCCCGTGCGCGCCGATCTGTTGGCGAGCGTGGCCGATCTGTCGGCCCGCCAGATGCGCGGCTGGCGCTCCACGCTGGATCGGCGCGACCAGCGCCTGCGCGATCTGGGCCGTGCGCTGCCTCGGCTGGATGCGCTGCTGTCGGCGCCGCGCCAGCGTTTCGATGCCGCAAGCCAACGCTTGAGCGGCGCGCTGTCGCTGGCCACGGCGCGCAAGCGGGCGCGGTTTGAAACCCTTGGTGCGCCGTTGCGGCCTGCGATATTGTCAAACTTGCTGCAAAGCCGCCGCAACGCTTTGGGGCAAGCGCAGACCAAGCTGAACCTGCGTGCCGACCTGCGGCTGGAACGCGCCCATACTGCCTTGGACAAATGGGCCTCGCGCCTTGCGCCTGCCTTGGCGCGGTTGATCGCCACCTCGGCCCGCGATATCGCCAAGCATCAAGATCAGCTTGCCGCCCTATCCCTGCGCCTGAACGCCGCCCTGCCCAAACGCTTGGCCGAGCTGACCGCGCGGCTTGACGCCCTTGACCGCACCCGCCAAACGCTGGGCTACGCTGAAACCCTGCGGCGCGGCTATGCGGTGGTCTGGGGGGACGGGGCGGTGGTGACGGGCAAAGATCAGGCCGAAGCGGCCCAAGTGCTGGAACTGGAATTTCACGATGGCCGCATGACCCCGAAATCCGCGCCCAAAAAGGCCAAGCCAACCGATCCTAAACCCACCCAAGGCTCGCTCTTCTAACCCCTTGCCCTTTGTCCCAATACTCCGGGGTCCGGGGCTGGCCCCGGGGCCAAGGGTGCAGGTCCTTGCATCCTTGTGCCGTGCGGCTTAGGTGAAGACAAACAAAAGGGCCCGCCATGTCGTTCTTCAAAAAACTGCGCGACAAGATGTTTCGCTCGTCCGACAAGATCGGCGCGGGGTTGGAGGATTTGGTGGCAGGCGCGCAAGAGCCCGCGCCATCGCCCGAAAAGCCAAGCCTGCTGGGCCGTCTGCTGGGGCGCGATGAAAGCCGCCGCGTGCTGGACGATGCCATGCTGGAAAGCTTGGAAGAGCTGCTCATCCGCTCTGACATGGGGGTGGATACGGCGCTGCGGGTGACGGCCAACATCGCCGAGGGGCGGTTTGGCAAGCGGATTTCGGCCTCTGACCTCAAAGACGCGCTCGCCGCCGAGATCGCCCGCATCATGGACCCGGTGGCCCGCCCTTTGCCAATCTATGCGCAAAAGCCGCAGGTGGTGCTGGTGGTGGGGGTGAACGGGTCGGGCAAGACGACCACGATTGGCAAGCTGGCCGCACAGTTCAAGGCGGCGGGCAAGTCGGTGGTGATTGCGGCGGGCGACACCTTTCGCGCCGCTGCGGTGGAACAGTTGCAAATCTGGGGCCAGCGTGCGGGCGTGCCCGTGCTGACCGCCCCCGAAGGGTCGGACCCCGCCAGCCTTGCCTTTGATGCCCTGACCAAAGCGCAAGCCGAGGGCGCTGACCTTTTGCTGATCGACACCGCAGGCCGCCTGCAAAACCGCGCCGACCTGATGGAGGAGCTGGCCAAGATCGTGCGCGTGTTGCGCAAGAAAGAC
>JBAXLX010000394.1:0-3167 GCA_037134595.1 Pseudomonadota bacterium | reverse complement strand
GAAAAACACTCGCTTTTGACACCTGGGCGATGCCAGCGACCAAGCGTAACCATCATCATGATCATCAGCGGTAGGTTTCGGCCCGCAGGCCGGGTACCGTGGCACTGAGGTCCGGACCGGGCCGAGCCGGGCCGAGCCGGCTCAGGCTCTCTCTCACTGAGTAAGGGCGCCGCCCGGGCCGCGGCGGCGCCCTTACTAGTATAACCGCAGGATACTCCGAACCCCGGCCGGGGCCTGCCAGTGCAGACAATCTTTCCTACAGAATAAACCCGGGCCCGCCCGGCGCCTGCCAGTGGTCACAGGCTCACAGCCTGAGTGCCCGGCCGCCTGTGTGCTTCAAGTCAACTTGAAGTTTCGAGTCAAAAGCTCTCCGAGTCAGCTATCCGGACATAGCCTCAGGCTGCAATTACCTAGAGCTCCTTCTAGAACTGCCAGTGACTCGGAGGCAGTACTAGTATGACGGCCCGGACCCGGGTGCGGGCCCGCCGGCGGGACGATGGCTCCGTCACGTCACGAGTCCGTGAGACTGCCCCGGTTGCGAGTGGCGGAATCATGATTTCCTGCGATCGCTATGGACGGAATGCTTAACTGATTAAGCTGATAGAAGAATTCATAGGCAACTTTTTCGGCTTCAGTTGATGGATTCGGCACATCAAAAATATCCCCTGCCACGAGGACAGCATCAACACCAAAGTCCTTGGCATATTTAAGTATTTCTTCTAAAGCAATAGCAATTTCAGGAGTGCGATCGACTCCTTTTAACTTTCGCCCTAAATGCCAATCTGAAGTATGAATTAAGCGCATAAATTAACTTCTTTGAATCAAATACAATAATGACAGTTGCTATACAGTCAATATGTCATCTATAGCTCACAATACCTTAGATAGTATTCAGGGTAGCGATCGCGATCGCCAATAATCCATGAAACCCCGCATTATCATCTGTGGTTTAGATCGAACGGGTTATAAAATTTTTAGCTTGCTGAGACAGCAAGGTTGTTTGGTTGTGGGAATTCACGATCGCGCTACTCATCATCATGATGCGGAAGTGATTATTGGTGATTTGGCGGCGGCGGAGACTTTGCTTGCGGCAGGGATTCGCGATGCTCAGACCTTGATTTTGTCGGGGGCGGATGAGTCGCGCAACCTGACGATTTTAATGCAAGCGCGGGTGCTGAATCCCCATGTCAGGATTATTAATCGCTTGTTTAATTCCAGTTTGGGCGTGCGCCTAGATTTGACCTTGCCTAATCATTTGACGATGAGTGTGGCGGCACTGGCTGCGCCTGTATTTGCCTTTAGTGCGATGGGTAGTCAAGCGATCGGGCAGTTGCGTTTGTTTAATCAAGTTTGGCCGATCCATGAAGAATATATTGACGACCGCCATCCTTGGTTAGGTAAGCCCCTATCGGAATTTTGGGAAGATCGATTGCGGATGTTGATCTATTACCTACCCTATGATGAGAGCAAAATTGATCTGGTCAGCGCAGTGCTAGATGGTCGGACTTTGCAACTTGGCGATCGCCTGTTATTAGGGACACAGCCCAGCGTGAGAACGGCTTCACGACCAATATTGCAAAAAATATCGAAGTTATTCATGGGTTTTCGCCATTTTCATGAACATGGAAGGGCGGTGTTATTTACAGCGATCGCCCTGTTGCTAACGATTTTTTCGGCAACGGTGGTATATACCAGTTTTCAGATGAATATTTCGTTGGTAAATGCGCTCTATTTTTCAGTGGGCATGATTACGGGCGCAGGGGGAAATGAGCAGGTGGTAGAGCATTCTGCTGATAGCATCAAGGTTTTTACAATTATCATGATGCTGATCGGCACGGCGGTAATTGGTATTTTTTATGCGATTTTAAATGATTTTATTTTGGGTTCGCGGTTGAGAAATTTCTGGGATGCGGCGCGAGTGCCACAGCGTAATCATATTGTCGTTTGTGGTTTAGGCAGTGTCGGTGTGCAGACGGCTTTGCAATTAGTAAACTACGGCTATGAAGTGCTGATTATTGAGCGCGATCCAAATAATCGATTTTTAGATACAGTGCGATCGCAAAATATTCCTGTGATTCATGGTGATGCCAGTCTTCCCACCACACTCAAGGCGGCGAATCTCGATAAAGCCGAAAGTCTGCTTGCTGTCACCAGTAATGACACTGCGAATCTGGAAATTGCGTTGAATGCCAAGGGAATTGCGCCCAGTTGTCGAGTGGTAGTGCGCTATGACGATCCCTACTATGCAGGTATGGCGCAGGAAGTATTTGATTTTGAAGCAGTTCTCAGTCCGCCTGAAATCGCGGCTCCTGCCTTTGCTTCGGCGGCTCTCGGTGGTCGAATTCTCGGTAATGGCATTGTTGCCGATAGTCTGTGGGTAGCGATCGCCACGATGATTACGCCCAATCATCCATTTTGCGGTAAGCCTGTTAAGGAAGCTTCGCGATCGGCGGATTTTGTGCCTCTCTATATTGAGACGGCTTGCCAAACTATTCACGGATGGAATTTATTAGAGGCTTCTCTAAGTGCGGGTGATATTCTCTATCTGACGATGCCAGCCGCGAAATTAGAGCAGTTATGGCGAGTAGCTCCATTTCAGGTTGCGGTTAGCTAAAAAAAGTAGTGACAATTCATGAATTGCCACTACTTTTTAGGAATTGTGCCTACTTTTTAGGACTTGCTATTATTTTTTAGGATAATAATCTAGACAGCCGCGAAGTTTGTCGCAACAAAATCCCAATTGATGAGCTTGTCAACAAAATTAGTCATGAAGTTAGGACGGCTATTTTGGAAGTCCAAATAATAAGCATGTTCCCAAACATCCATAGTCAACAAAGGCACTTGACCTTCATGAATTAAAGGATTTTCCGCGTTAGGAGTCTTGGTGATTTTCAGCGTACCGCCTTCAGCAACGAGCCAAGCCCAGCCACTACCAAATTGAGTAGCACCAGCATTTTTAAATTCTGTTTTAAAGTTCTCAACACTACCAAAGCTAGCATTGATCGCTTCTAACAAAGATCCAGTCGGCGCACTACCAGCAGTAGGAGTGATCCCATTCCAATAGAAAGTATGATTCCAAACTTGAGCAGCATTATTGAAAATGCCAGCCTTACCTTCTTTGTAGCTAATCTTGATGACTTCTTCTAAAGTTTTGTCAGCAAGATCAG
>JBAXLX010000393.1:0-3180 GCA_037134595.1 Pseudomonadota bacterium | reverse complement strand
GGGCGCTTGTCGGCTCCGGTGAGCAGAATGTGGATAGGACGCGCGGCTTGCAGCACGCGGGCCGACAGGGTGATGCGCGGCTCGCCCGCAGCTTGGGCGCGCAAGGCCATCAGGAGGGGGGCATCGGGGGCTAAGGCTTGGGGCAAGTGATCGGCACCGGGGAAAAGCGATGCGGTGTGCATGTCATTGCCCATGCCCAGCAGCAGCACGGTGAGGGGCAGATGGGGTTCGATGGCTTGGGCCAAGGGGTCAAGCTGGTCTTCGGGCTGAGGGGATGGGGCGTACAAGGGCAGCAGATGGGCCGCCGCCGCTTTGCCGCGCAAGAGACGTTCGCGCAAAAGGCGGGTGTTAGAGCGCGAGCTGTCTTCGCCAACCCAGCGTTCGTCGTTGAGCAAGACGTGAACGCGGCCCCAGTCCAGATCGGTGTCGGACAAGGCGTCAAACACCGGGCCGGGGGTGGTGCCACCGGGAACGGACAGGGTGGCGGGGCCTGTGCGCAGGGCTTGCGCTAACTCGCGAGCGATCACGGCGGAAAGCCCTGCCATCAAAGCCGCACGGTCGGGATAGGCTTGAAAGATCATTCCTTAATCTCGCGCCAGCGCCGGCCATCGCGGTGCAGCAGCATCAGGGCGTCTTCGGGGCCGGACGATCCGGCGTCGTAGCCCTGCGGGCGGTCGCCGCGGGCTTCCCAGCCTTGGATGATCGGATCAGTCCAAGCCCAAGCCGCCTCGACCTCGTCGCCGCGCATGAACAGGGTCTGGTTGCCGCGGATCACATCCATGATCAGGCGTTCGTAGGCGTCTGGCACATCTTCGGCATCGGCGCCCAAAGCATCGGCAAAGGTCATATCCAAGGGCACCTGCATCAGGCGCATGCCGCCGGGGCCGGGTTCTTTGATCATGACCATCAGGTTCATGCCCTCATTCGGTTGCAGGCGGATGACAAGGACATTTGGCTTCCAGCCCTTGGCATCGTCAAAGATCGAATGGGGGGGTTCTTTAAAGGTGATGGCGATTTCGGAATAGCGCGCGCGCAGGCGTTTGCCGGTGCGCAGATAAAACGGCGTGCCTTTCCAGCGCCAATTGGCGATTTCCACTTTCAGCGCGATATAGCTTTCGGTTTTGGAATTGGGGTCTTCGGAATGTTCGATATACCCGCCTTCGTCTTTGGCCGGAAGATACTGGCCGCGCACGATGTCAGCCGGGGTCATCGGCTGCAAGGCGCGGATCACCTTGACCTTTTCATCGCGCACAGCGTCGGGGTCAAAGTGGTAGGGCGGCTCCATCGCAATCAGGCACAGCAATTGCATCAGGTGGTTTTGCACCATATCGCGCATCGCCCCCGATTTGTCATAATAAGCACCGCGGCCTTGAACGCTGACGGTTTCGGCCACGGTGATTTGCACATGGTCGATATATTGCGCCTTCCAGATCGGCTCGAACAAGATATTGGCAAAACGCACCGCCATCAGGTTTTGCACGGTTTCTTTGCCCAAGTAATGGTCGATGCGGTAAACCTGCGCTTCGGTGAAATACTTGGCCAAGGTGGCATTGAGTGCGCGTGCACTGGCCAAATCACGGCCAAAGGGCTTTTCCAGCACGATCCGGCTGGCGGCATCGGTGATTTCATGGCTGTGCAACCGTTCGGCCAGATCGCCAAACAGCGCAGGCGCGACCGAGAAGTAAAAGGCGCGCACCACATTTGCGCGCATCGTGGATTTCAGCTTGGTCCAGCCCGATTCTTCTTTCGCGTCGATCGAGACATAGTCCAGCTGCGCCAGAAACGCGTCGATCACGGCGGGGTCTTGGCGGTCTTGCGGCACAAATTCGACCAAGGCGGCATGGATCATCGCGCGGAACTGCTGGGCCGTGTTCTTGGCTCGCGCCGCCCCGATGATGCGGCTTTCGCTGGTCATTTGACCCGACAGATAGCGCCGATACAGGCCCGGAAAAATCTTGCGGCGGGCCAAATCGCCTGTGCCGCCAAAGATCACCAGATCAAATGTATCCACCGGGATGACACGGGAAACCATGAAAAGACCTCTTTGACTGCGGTGCGCCGTTAGCGCTAACGATGGCCTTCTACCCCGAACCGATGCCAAAGTCTAGCAACAGCGCGCGGCCAGCGAAAGCGCCTACGTTGTATCAGGGCAGATTGCAGCAATCAGGCGTCGAGTTCGACATCCCAATACAGATAATCCATCCAGCTTTCGTGCAGATGGTTGGGAGGAAAGCGCCGCCCATGGCTTTGCATCTCTTCAGGCGAAGGCGCACGCGGCGGGCGGGCCAGATTTAGGCCCGATTGCCGCAGCGATTTTGACCCCTTGTGCAAATTGCACGGGCTGCAGGCGGCCACCACATTCTCCCAGCTGGTGATGCCGCCACGCGCACGCGGCACCACATGGTCAAAGGTCAGATCGCCCTTGCGCCCGCAATACTGGCAGCAAAACTCATCGCGCAGAAAAAGATTAAAGCGCGTGAAGGCCACGCGCTTTTGCGGTTTGACGAAGTCTTTCAGCACCACGACCGAGGGTATGCGGAACTCGGCCCTTTGGCTGCGCACCACATGGTCATATTCCGCCACAATCTGCACCCGTTCCAGCACCGCGGCCTTGATGGCCTCTTGCCACGGCCACAGGCTGAGCGGGTAATAGCTCAGCGGTCGGTAATCCGCGTTCAGCACCAGCGCCGGGTAATGTTTCAGCGCCGCTGGGTCGCGCACGAACTGTGTTCTGAAATCGCCGTCCATTCCGATAGAGACTCCGCCGTTATCCCGTGGCCATCGGCCAAGGGCGGGGAGCCCCGCCCCGACAAATGGACTATATATGGCGGTAACGCTCTGGCAAGCCCCTCAAGCTGTTGTGGGTTCGCCAACCGCCTGTGGATTGTCTTAGTGCCTCCAAATGACGCAAGCGTGACAAGGGGGGATCGGTCGGGACGAGAGGACCGAAGCGGAAACGTCCAGTGGACGTTTCCGACGGTCCGATTGTGGCTGAGGCCACGAAGCCACAAGGGGCTATCGGCATGGCAAAGGCTGGGGCACGGGGCGCGCCCGTCCGGGTGGGCGCGTTTACGCGCCCGCCAAGGGGCGGGCGGGCGCGGCCCGTGCTGGGGCAGCACGGGCGATCATGGGTCACCCGTTGCGATACGCGCGGGTCACTGGCCCCGCACGACTTATATG
>JBAXLX010000392.1:0-3180 GCA_037134595.1 Pseudomonadota bacterium | reverse complement strand
GGAGAGTGCAGGATCGCCAATGCCCGCGTGCGGGCCGGATAATCTTGCGCGAAGCGGCGCGCGATCATGCCGCCCAGCGAAAACCCCACAAGGGCGGCTTGAGTCTCGCCCAGTTCCTCCATCAGCCGCGCCAGTTGGGCGGCCAAGGCTGACAGGTCGGGCTTGGGGTGCGTGGGTGTTTGCCCATGGCCCAGCATATCATAGGTCAGAACGCAAAACTGCGGGGAAAGGGCGGGGACCATTTGGTCCCACACTTCATGCGTTAACCCCAAGCCGTGGATCAGCACCACCAAGGGCGCATCCGCCCGGCCATGCAGCGCATAGGCCGTGCCGTCGGCGGCGCGCCTCATTGGCCGCCCCCTGCCAAGGGGCGCCATGCGACCACTTCCACCTCGACCCGACAATCGACCAGCAAATCGCTGACAATGGCCGACCGTGCCGGCGGATCATGCGGGAAATACTCGCCGTACACCGCGTTAAAGCCCGCAAAATCCGCCCGCTCGCGCAGCCAGATCATCGATTTGACCACATCATCGCGGCTGCACCCTGCCAAGGCCAAGGTGGCCGTGATATCGTCCAGCACGGCGCGGGTTTGCTCTTCAATCGTGCCGGTGGTCATGGGCACCCCGTTTTGCATCGGGATTTGGCCGGTCAAATAAACCGTATCGCCCGCCCGAATGGCCCGCGACAAAGACAATTTGCGCCCGCCGATCACCAAGGGTTCGCCAATCACTTGTTTTGCATGGGTCATCTTGTCCTCCGTCCTGTGGCAGCAGACACCGCCCCCGCGCGCTCACTTGCGCTTTTTTCGTCAGGCCACGGCGAAAATTCGCACATGTTGCACCCAAGCTGCCGCAGAGTATGCTCAGCGCGAACCAGAGGGCAAGCAGATGAGCACGATCACAGACTACCAGATGCTGATAGACGGGGCGTGGGTCGGGGCCTCGGATGGCAAGACGTTTGACAGCGTCAACCCCACCACCGGCCAAGTCTGGTGCCGCATTCCCGAAGCGAGCGCCGAAGATGTCGACCGCGCCGTGCAAGCCGCCCACCGTGCCTTTACGTCTGGCCCTTGGGCGAGCATGACCCCCACGGCACGGGGCCGCTGCCTGCGCAAACTGGGCGATCTTTTGGCCGAAAAGTCGGAAAGTTTGGGGCGGACCGAAACCATCGACACCGGCAAGATGCTGAAAGAAACCCGCTGGCAGGCGAAATATATCGCTGAATTCTTCCACTTTTACGCGGGCTGTGCGGATAAGATTTCCGGCGAGACCCTGCCCATCGACAAGCCCGATCTGTTCGTGTTCACCAGCCGCGAGCCTTTGGGCGTGGTGGCGGCGATCGTGCCGTGGAATTCGCAATTGTTCTTGGTGGCCGTCAAAATCGGCCCTGCTTTGGCTGCGGGCAATACGGTGGTGCTGAAGGCATCCGAACACGCTTCGGCTGCGATGTTCGAATTTGGCGCGTTGATTGAGGCGGCAGGGTTTCCGCCCGGTGTGGTCAATATCGTCTCTGGCCACGGCGAGCCGTGCGGGCGGGTGCTGACATCACACCCACTGGTTGCGCGCATTTCCTTTACCGGCGGGCCGGGGGCGGCGCGGGCAGTCTTGACCAACTCGCGCGAGAATTTTGCCGAAGTGTCGCTGGAACTGGGCGGCAAGTCGCCGTTTATCGTGTTTGACGATGCTGACATTGACAGCGCGGTCAACGGGTCCGTGGCGGGGATATTCGGGGCTACGGGGCAAAGCTGTGTGGCAGGGTCGAGCCTGTACCTGCACGAAGATATTGCCGACGCCTTCTTGGAAAAGATCGTGGCCCTCGCCAAACAAATCCGCATCGGCGACCCCTTGGAGGAAGACACCCAGATGGGCCCTTTGTGCACCCAAGGCCAATTGGCCACCATCCAGCGCGAGGTGGCCCATGCCCAAAGCGAAGGCGCGCGCATTCTGTGCGGCGGCAAGCAGCCTGACGGCTTGGGCGGCACCTATTACGAACCCACCATCGTCGATTGCCCGCGCCAAGACCTGCGCATTGTCGATACCGAACTGTTCGGCCCCGTCCTATCCGTCTTGCGCTTCAAGACCGAGGCCGAAGTGATCGCCCTTGCCAATGACACCCAGCACGGCTTGGCCGCCGGCATCTTTACCCGCGACGGCGCACGGCAAATGCGCATGGCCAAGGCGGTGCGCTGTGGCATCGTTTGGGTCAACACCTACCGCGCTGTATCGCCCATTGCGGCGTTCGGCGGGGTGAAAGGGTCGGGCTATGGCCGCGAAAGCGGGTTTCAGGCGATGTATGATTATACAAGGCCCAAAACCGTCTGGATCAACACTTCGACCGAGCCTATGGCCAACCCCTTTGTGATGCGCTGACGTGGCGCGCGGCACCAACGCCTGACGAAAAACCTGACACCGTGTCGAAATAACGACACTACCCGCCCCCGTTCGCTTCAATCATGGCGCAACGCGGGGCCTTGCCGGAGGATAGCATGAAGTTCCAACTCGCCATCAATCTTGAACGGATGGATGACACCCTTGATATGAAGGATGTCGCCCGCCACACGCTGGAGATGGTCCAGATGGCCGATCGCGGTGGCTTTCACATCGTCTGGGCGGCGGAACATCACGCGCTGGAAATGACCATCGCGCCCAATCCGTTTTCGATTCTGGCATGGTGGGCAGGCGAAACCGACCGTATCCGCCTTGGCACGGCCTGTGTGGCGGCGGCCTATTGGCACCCGATTAAAGTGGCAGGCGAAGCGGCCTTTCTGGACCTGATCTCGGGCGGGCGGTTGGAATTTGGCATTGGGTCGGGCGCTTACCAGCGCGAGTTTGACCGGATGCACCCGGGCCTGAAACAATCCGACGCATGGCGCTATATGCAAGAGATGCTGCCCGCCGTGCGCGCGCTTTGGAATGGCGATTACGCGCATGAGGGGCAGTTTTGGACCTTTCCCACCTCAACCTCGTGCCCTAAGCCTTTGCAAGCAGAAGTCCCCGTATGGATCGCAGCGCGTGCGCCCATCACCTATGATTACGCGGTGAAAAATGGCTGCAACATCATGTCATGGCCCCTGACCCGCGACCTGTCAGAGGCAGAGCTTTATATGGCCCGCATGGCCGAGGCGATGGCCAACAACCCGGGCTGCAAGCGCCCGACCATGGCCATGATGCGCCACAC
>JBAXLX010000391.1:0-3190 GCA_037134595.1 Pseudomonadota bacterium | reverse complement strand
GAGGGCGCGGTGTTGGGGTCTTGGGTCAAAAACACCGCCGTGCCGGGCACTGACATGGGCTGCGATTTGTCCAGCATAGCGATCAGCTTAACCAGAGAAATAGCCGAATCCGCCGCTTTTTTCTTCACATGGTTGGTGCCGCGCACCCAAGACCAGATCAGCACACACATCGTCGCCGCAATTGCCACCGGCACATAGCCGCCGTCGATCATCTTCATCAGGTTGGCAGCTAAGAACATCAACTCCACCGCCAAGATCGGGGCCAGCACGCCAATCACCGCAGGCAGCGGCCAGTTCCACGCTTTGCGCAACAGCACGAAAGCCAAGATCGAGGTGATCACCATATCCCCCGTCACCGCAATCCCGTAGGCCGAGGCCAGCCGGGTCGACGAGCCAAAAGCGATCACCAGACAAATCACCGACAGCATCAGCACCATATTGACGCGCGGCATGTAAATCTGGCCGTGCTGGGTTTCCGAGGTGTGGCGAATCTCCAGCCGCGGCAGCAAGCCCATCTGGACCGCTTGCTGCATCATCGAAAACGCCCCCGATATCACCGCCTGCGAGGCGATGACCGTGGCCGCCGTGGCCAGCACCACCAAGGGCAAGAGCAGCGCCTTGGGGGCCATCAAAAAGAACGGGTCGCTGACCGCTTCGGGATGGTTCAGCACAAAGGCCCCTTGGCCCAAATAGCTGATCGCCAAAGCCGGAAAGACCAGAATCATCCACGCCAGTCTGATCGGCTTGCGGCCAAAATGCCCCATATCGGCATAGAGCGCCTCGCCCCCCGTCACAGCCAGAAAAACCGACCCCAGCACAAAGAACGACCCCAACTGATGCCGCGCCAGAAAAGCGACGGCATGCATCGGGTTCAAGGCCACCAAAATATCCGGATCATCCCCCAGATGCAGCACCCCAAGCCCCGCCATGGTCAAAAACCAAACCACCATGATCGGCCCGAACAAGATCGCCACCCGCTCTGTGCCTTGGGCTTGGAACACGAACAAGCCAATGATGATCCCCAAGGTTGCGGGCACCACATAGGGGCCAAAGGCCGGGGCCACGATTGCCATGCCTTCCACGGCAGACAGCACTGACATAGCCGGCGTGATCATCGCATCGCCAAAGAACAGCGAAATCCCCACCACGCCAATCGCAATCAACCACCCCGGCCGCCGCTTCAGCGCCTGTTGTACCAAGGCGACCAGCGACAGCGTACCACCCTCGCCCCGGTTGTCGGCGCGCATGATCAACAGCACATATTTGATCGAGACGATCAGCACCAAGGTCCACAGCAGCAGTGAGACGATTCCCACCACTTCAGACCCGTCCTTGCCATCCCATCCCGCGCCATGCAGGGATTCGCGCAAAGCGTAAAGCGGTGAGGTGCCGATGTCACCATAGACCACGCCAATGCAGCCAAGCACCAGTTTTCCCAAGTTTTTAGGCTTATCATGGGTGGATGGATGGGGCTGCGCCGCAGCATTCGGGGCAGAATCTTGACCGGTTTTGGCAGAAACCGGTTCGTCTGTTTTGTTTTGTTCGTTCATGACCTGTGGCCGTGGACCTATTTCGCACGCTGCCTACACCCGCCGCAGGGCCGCGTCCAGCGATGCCTTGTGTGATCTTTTGAACCGGCAAAGATCACCTCAAGCCCAAAGCGTTAGGGCGGGCTGACCGATAGGGTGCGGCGAAAGAGATGCTCCAGAAAAGCTTCGGCCTCGTCAAAGGGATCGTGGCCGGGGCCTAGTACGGCGCGGACCTGTACGTCAAAGTCGGCATAGTGCTGGGTCAGCGACCAGACCGAAAAGATCAGATGCACCGGATGCAGCCGCGCCATGCGGCCCGCATCCATCCAGCCTTGCAGGACGGCGGCTTTTTCATCGACCAGCGCCTTGAGCGGCCCTTGAATGCCCTCGATCAGGCGCGAGGCGCCTTGTAGCACCTCATTCGCGAACAGTCTGCTTTCGCGCGGATAGTTGCGCGACAATTCCAGCTTGCGGCGCACATAGGCCAGCATTTCTTCGATAGGGTCGCCCGCAGGGTCGATCTGGCGCAAAGGGTCCAGCCAAGTTTCCAGTTGGCGGGATAAAATGGCCGCATAGACCGCGTCTTTGGAAGGGAAGTAGTAAAGCAAATTTGGTTTTGACAGGCCCGCCACTTCGGCGATTTGATCCAAGGTTGCGCCGCGAAAGCCTTGCTTGGCAAAGACATCCAACCCCGCGTCCAGAATGGCGAGGTGGTTGCGTTCCTGAATGCGGGTTTTGGGTTTGAGCATTTTGTCCTGTCTGGCCCGATATGGGCAAGCGTTCCGCAAAACGGCGCAAGATGCAAACAGGTTTGTAAGGGGGCTGGCGGGACGGGCTTTGGCGGCCTATCAAAAGCGATCCCCTGATGGAGAATGCAATGCGCCCCGCCTGCACCGCCACCCGCCTTGTCGAAGATGACCGCGTCATCGTCACCCGCTTTGACTTTGCCCCCGGTGCCGAAACCGGCTGGCATCGCCACGGCCATGATTACGTCATCACCGCTGTCACCGATTGCCATATGCTGCTGGAAGAACCCGGCGGCGGATCGCGGCGGGTCTTGGTGCCCGCAGGCACGGCCTATCGCCGCATGGAAGGGGTCGAGCATAACGTCGTCAACGACGGCGCTCAGCCGATGAGCTTTGTGGAAGTCGAGCTGAAGTAGCATCCGCCCCCGCAGGAGCGGCGCTTTCGCCTTAGCCCATCACCGAGCGGATCGCTTCGACAACCATCTTATGATCTTCCACCTGCGGCAGTCCCGACACCGTGGCGACAGCTACGATCCCCGCGCCTGCCACGCGCAAAGGCACAGCCCCGCCGCTGTCGGAAAAGTCGGTCAGGGGCCAGCCTTCGCCTTCAACCGTGCGGTTGTGGGCGGCATGGCGCATCCCGATCAGCAAAGAGGCATGGCCCGCCATCAGCGCCGCATTCGACTTGCGCCGCGCCCAGTTGTCATTGTTGGCCGACGACCCGGGCAGGGCGGCGTGAAAAAAGCAGCGGCTGGCGTTGCGGATATTGACCACCACCGGCGATTTGCGCGCTTGGGCCAAGGCAACAATCGCATTGCCCAGACGCAACGCCATGATCTCGTCGAAATAGGGCAGGATCAGGGTGGGGTCTTCGGCCTCAAGCTCGGGCAGGGTGGGGGCGGTCATGGGCTCTCC
>JBAXLX010000390.1:0-3193 GCA_037134595.1 Pseudomonadota bacterium | reverse complement strand
CAGATGCGCGCCGTACCCGCCGTTTTGTTGACGAGGCCCGCCAGGATGTTGATCAGAGTCGATTTGCCGGCCCCGTTGGGGCCGAGCAGGCCGAAAATGCCGCCGCGCGGCACGGCAAGGTCGATGCCGTCGAGGGCGATCTTCGCGGGCATGGCGCCGCGCGGCGCATATACTTTACGCAAACCGATCGTTTCGATCGCGTTTTCCGGCAGGTTGGCTTGAGCGGTCATGCATGGTTGCTAGCACCGCTCTTGCGCCGGGGTCAAACGCGGCCGCTGCGGCGGAAACGTTGCATCGGCGGCGCCAATCGGTATCATCCGCGCCATCCGCCCCCGACACGGCGAAGAGGAATACCATGACGGCACCCGCCAGCCCCATCGACGCCCCCGAAACGATCGAAGTCGAAAGCACGACCGTGCCGTGCGACGGCGGCGGCGGGGCGCTGGGCCATCCGCGCGTCTATCTCACGATGGGCGCCAACGACTTCGTCGAATGCGGCTATTGCGACCGCAAATACGTGCTGAAGCCGGGCAGTCCGCGCGGCGGCCACTGATGGCCGCACGGCTCTGCCTGGTCGACGGATCGGGCTTCATCTTCCGCGCCTACCACGCTTTGCCGCCGCTCACGCGCGGCGACGGCACGCCCGTGGGTGCCGTGATGGGCTTCTGCAACATGGTGGCCCGCCTCATCGAAACCCATGCGGGCGACCGCATCGCCATCGTCGATCAGGGCCAGCAGGAGATGCTCCAGCGTGGCGAGTTCATGGCGGCGTGCGTTGGCAAGAGCCAGTGCGCCGTGGATGGCCTGTTCAAGCGTGTTTGAAAACGACGGCACCTGCTGTGCTCCTGTTTCTCAGGGTTGGCGGGGTGTTCGAGAACCCGTTCCAACCGTGGCCTCATGCCCCTTAGACTTCGGTTAAATCCGGCGCACTTCAAGGACAATTTGCACGATATTGCGGTTTGTGGCCTCGCGCCGTGAAAAAGTGATCCGAAGCTTGAAAAAGCCGCAGTGCTGCGGCTGCCGCTATGGCGGATGACGACTTCTGCCTACGGGCTGCGCGGCGGGGAAGGGACGATTAGAACTTGTCTTTGCGTTTCCGCAGGGCTGTAAAGACTTCGGCTGCCGAGGCGTCAGGCATGCCGATGGTCGTCGCGATGACCCGGTTTCCTGCCCGCAAGAACGGGTTGGTCGCCAGTTCCAGCGACAAGAGCGACGGAACCGTCGGAATACCCTGTTGCACGGCGGCTGAGGTTGCCTCGATCCGCCCGACAAGGTCTTCGTTGTCCAGATCGACAGAGGCGGCAAAAAGCAGGTTGTTGGCGGTATATTCATGGCCTGAACAGACCAGAGTCTCGGGCGGCAGGGCGGCCAGTTTGGACAATGTGCCCCACATCAGCTTTGGCGTGCCCTCAAACAGTCGGCCACAGCCGCCAGCCATTAGGCTGTCACCAGTGAAAACATACTTCGAGTCCGGGAAGTGAAAGGCGATATGCCCGATGGTGTGGCCGGGGACGGCCATCACGGTCCCGATTTCTGAACCCACCTGAACGGCATCGCCTTCATTCAAAGCTGTTTGAAGCGGCGGCAGGCGGTGCGCGTCCGAAGCCGCGCCAAGAATACGCGCCCCAGTGGTAGCAGCAATTTCTTCGGCCCCGGCGACGTGATCACTGTGGTGATGAGTCAGCAGGATTTGCGACAGGGTCCAGCCGTTGTCACGCAGTGCGGCCATAATCGGCGCAGCCTCGGGCGCATCGACAAGGGCGGTGTCCCCGCTGTCCGTGTCGTGCAAAAGGAAAGCATAATTGTCTTTCAGGCAAGGAATGGTAGTCAGTAACAACGGCATAACACGCCTCTTCCTCGGCAAATTGGACGTTAGGCAAACATGAAAGAATCACTCATAAGTCGAATGGTTGCCGTTGCGAAACACTGAAGGCGGTACCAACTTTCGGCAAGTGTCCGATCATCGGAATGGATCGAAATGCATCTGGACGTTCTTGATTTGCGAAACTTTTATTACAGAACGCAACTTGGGCGTGTGGCGCAAAGGGCCATTCGGGACCAAACGTTGAAACTTTGGCCGGTGCAGGCGGGCCAGACCGTGGTGGGGTTCGGTTTCGCTGTCCCGCTGCTGCGCCCCTATTTGGCCGAGTCGCGCCGGGTGATTGGACTGATGCCCGGACCGCAGGGGGTGATGCCTTGGCCTGTCGGGATGGAGAATGTATCGCTCCTGTGTGAAGAGACCGCTTGGCCACTGCCCACCGGGCTGGTTGATCGGTTGGTGCTGATGCACGGGCTAGAGACATCCGAACATCCCACAGCCGTGCTGCAAGAGGCGCATCGCGTGCTTGGTCCCGGTGGTCGGGCGCTGGTGGTGGTGCCCAATCGGTCGGGACTTTGGGCGCGGGGGGATGGCACACCCTTTGGCTTTGGTCGGCCCTATTCGATGACCCAGTTGGAAACCCAGTTGAAACGTCACGGTTTCACGCCGGAACGATCCTGCGCCGCGCTGTTCTCGCCGCCGTCGCAGGGGCGGTTTTGGCTGCGGACGGCAGATATGTGGGAAGGTTTGGGCCGACGTTTCGGGCCATGGTTGGCGGGTGGCGTGCTGATGGTTGAAGCGTCAAAGCAGGTCTATGCCCCCACGCGCGGCGGTTTGGGCGCAGTGGTGCGCCGCCCGTTGCGCGCACTTGAGGGCGTCGGCAAGGGCGTCCCGGAACCAGCGATGAACAGGGCAGAGACGGATATCTCTGGCGCGCCGGGCCAAGCTTTGGTGACGTCCAACTCCTCGCGTTAAGGCTGTATGATTCTGTGCTGTGCGTCCCGTTTGTGCCGTAAATGCCGCCAAAGGAGTGCCAAAGAGTCGCAGTTGAATCCGGGCGCAGCGGACGGGTCAGAAATCTTGACCACTTCTGTCGCGTTCACGCTTGCTTGACGGTTGCGGGCTAGGTCCGCCTCTGCTAAAGCCCCCCCAAAATCATCAGACGCATACACACGTGTGCGCCCCGGACAGACCTTGGCCTTAGCAACGCTACGCCTAGATCAGGATCAGATGGGGCCGAGACAGCGGAAGGGTTGACGTGTCCGAACCAGCTTCGATCTCCTCCGGCATCGCCGCACGCTACGCCACTGCGCTTTTCGACCTGGCAAAGGAAGAAGGCGCTTTGGCCCAGCTTGAGACCGATGCCGATGCGCT
>JBAXLX010000389.1:0-3240 GCA_037134595.1 Pseudomonadota bacterium | reverse complement strand
CCCAGCGGGAAAGAGGCTTCCAGATGGGCCGCCGAAAAGTAATTGCCGCCCAAGGCGTCTTTATTGGCAGCGTTCCGGTCGCGCGGACCGATTCCGTTGGGTTCAAACCCATGCAGCGTACCGGCCGATAGATAACGGTCGGTCACGCGCGTCACGTAGCCGCTATAAGGTGTCAGCGCCCCGCCTTCGATACTGGCGCGCAAGGTCATGTCGCCGTGCAACACCTTGGTTTCGGCCAAGGCCCGCACCGAAGTTTGCACCAGTTTCACGTCACCGCCCAATCCGGCAACCTCGTTGCCAAATTGCACCATGACACCGCCTTTGGGATGCAGGCCCGAATTGCGATCGTCCCAGGTGTAGGTCAGGCCCACCGACGAGCGAATGGCCGACCCCGATTCTGACTGCAAAATTTTCGAACTGGTGCTGGACGTGGTGCCGCCGACATTCGACACATCTTCACTCGACACAGCGTAATTCACCCGCACCCGCGCCAAATCACTGACGGCAAAGCCAAGTGAGGGCGAAACGCTGATCACTGTCTTGTCATAATTGGAATTTTGCTGAGTCGTGTTGTTGTAGCCTGCGGCAAACCCAAAGTTCAGATCACGACCCAAAAAGGCCGGCTCATTGAACACGATCTTGCTGTCCAGATTACTGGTGCCCGTTTGCACGTTCACCGTCAGGCCCTGTCCGCGACCCAAGAAATTGCGCTCGGCAAAGCCGATGTTCACGCCAAACCCGGTCGACATCCCATAGCTGGCCCCTAAGCTGAGCGACCCGGTGGGGGCTTCGGTCACGGCGACTTTGACCAAGTCTTGATCGGGCGCGGTTCCGGCCACTTTATCCACTTGCACATCGCCAAAAAAGCCAAGGGCGCGGATGCGTTCTGCGGCTTGGGCAATTTCGCGCGGGTTCAGCGGATCGCCCTCGACCGCCCGGAACTGGCGGCGGATGACGGAATCAAGTGTGGTCGTGTTGCCTTCGATATCGATGCGCTCGACAAAAATGCGCGGGCCTTTGAGAATGGCAAAGGTCACATCCACCGTGCCGGTGCGGTCATTGCGCGTCACGCGCGGTTCGACCGTGATAAAATTCAGCCCGTGCTTCAGGGCCAAGGATTCCATAGCCTCGACATTGTTTTGAATGAGGCTGGGGGTATAGGTCACACCGGTGCGCAGTCGGCGCAATTTGTCGTATTCGGCCGGATCAATGCCTTCGACTTCCGAAATCGTCGACACCTTGCCCACGGTAAAGCTTTGTCCCTCCGAAATCGTGAAGGTCAAGAACGTCGCATTGCGGTCGCGCGCATAGGTCGCCCCGGCGTCGAGAATCTCAAAATCCAGATAGCCATGCGACTGATAAAAATCGGTCAGCATCTTTTTGTCGGTTTCCAGACGGTCAACCTGAAACATATCGCGCTGGATCAGATTGTGCAAAATGCCCGCCTGTTTGGTCGACAGGATTTGGCGCAAGCGGTAGTCGGAAAAGTCTTTGTTGCCCACAAAGCTGACGCGGGCCACTTCGGCAACCGATCCTTCGACAATTTCAAACACCACATCGACGTGGTTGCCGCTCCGGCGGATGATGCGCGGGGTGACCGTGGCCGCCATGCGGCCGTTTTGGCGGTAAGCCTCGGCGATGATGGCGGCATCGGCTTCGGCCACGCTGGGCGAATAGATCTGCCCGGCTTTCTCGGTGAGAAATTTTTCAAGATCGGCATCTTTGATCAAGGCGTTGCCCTGATAGTCAATCGTGCCAATCATTGGATTTTCAACAAGTTTGATCACCAACCCCTCTGCTGCGGGAACCAGTTCCACGCGGGCAAAAAGGCCAGAGGCCACGATCCGCTGGTAAGCGTCATTCAAGGCGGCGTCGGTGACAACCTGACCTTGCGGTAGGTTCAAGAAGGCCAAAATGGTGGCAACATCGACTTTGTCATTGCCCTTAACCGTGACCTTGGAGAAGGTGTATCCTGCAGGCACGGGCGCCAAAGGCTGGGCGGGGGCCGCCGCTTCCACCCCCAACGACAGGCCCAAGGTGTCTTGCGCCGAGACCATGACCACCGGCACACCGGCACCGATCAGACCAAAACCCGCCGCAAGGATGAGATGGCCCGGCATCCCAATCCCCATACGCTTGCGCGTCGCCAAAGATGCCGATTTGTCTTTGCCCATATTCATCTTGCCACAGCCCCGCCCAAGTGCTGCAAGCGCCCATTGCGGCACCCGCTTATCTGTGAGTAGCTTTTTGCGTGGCCCTTGTCAAAAGCACCAAAGGAAATAGGCTTTCGACCAAGAGCCGTTTTCCCCCTTTCCTGTGGATAACTTTGCCACCCGCGCGTTAAACGCAGCCGATCATGTCGTTAAAAACCGCAAAGAGCATCAGCGCAGCCAAAAGGGCGACGCCGCTCATCATCAAAACCTGCAAGGCGCGGGGATTGGGCGGGTGGCCGGTAACGGCCTCGTAGGCGTAAAACACCAGATGTCCGCCGTCTAACACCGGAATGGGAAACAGATTGAGCAGGCCGATGGACAGCGACACCAAGGCCAGCATTTGCACGAAGCTTTCCAAGCCCCCGCGTGCCGCAGCCCCCACCGCCTTTGCCATGCCGATGGGCGACGAGACGTTGCAACTGCTGATCTTGCCCGCAACCATATAGCCAAGGCCCGATAGATTGACTTTGGCCATATACCAGCCTTGTTGCCATGCCAAACCGACAGCCTCGGTCAAAGACGGGGAACGCACCAAAGGGTCAAAAACCATGCCGCCCGTGATGCCAATCAACCAGCGCGTCTCAAACCCGCCGTCTGCGGTGGGCAGGTCGCGGCGGCGTGGGGTGAGGGTGACATCCATGCTCTTGCCGGCCCGCCACAAGGTCACGCTCACCGGGGCACCGCCCGACGCCTCGATCAATTTGGGCAATTGGCTGAAGCTGGCGATCTCTTGGCCTGCGGCTTTCAGAATCACATCGCCCGCCTGAATGCCGGCATCGCGCGCGGCACTTTGGTCTTGGACGCTGGCCACATAAGCGGGCAAGGGGTTTGGGCCGTCTAGGGTGACGGTTTGGCCCCCCCGTGCCACTTGATAGCGCACGCTGGGCTTGTCGCCTAAGGTATCGGCCACGCTCAGAAAGGTCGCAAGATCCGGGGTGGCCTGCCCGTCCGCTGCGGTGATGGTATCGCCCACTTGCAAAGCAGCACTGGCAAAGGGCAGGTCTTTGAGCGCGCCGATGATCGGCTG
>JBAXLX010000388.1:0-3246 GCA_037134595.1 Pseudomonadota bacterium | reverse complement strand
ATTGGGTCCGCCTTCGCCTGCCCAAACTGCGCCCGCTGGTAGAGTTCATTTCGCTTTTGCCGTTGATCATCCCGTCTGTTGTGCTTGTTTTTGGCCAGATTCGGATGTTTGGGTCGTCCTCGATCCTGCCCTTGACGACATCGAACTGGGGTACCAACTCTTTGCTGGTGATCGGATATGTTGTCTTGTCGCTGCCCTATATGTTCCGCGCTGTCGACAATGGCATGGCGGCGATTGATATCGCCACCCTGACGGAAGCTGCCGAGAGTTTGGGCGCATCGCGCGCGCGGATTGTGTTTAGCATCATTTTTCCGAACATCCGCGCCGCCGTCGTGTCGGGTGCGTTCCTGACCTTCTCGATCTGCCTTGGCGAATTCGCCATTGCCAGCCTGCTCAACCGCTCGGCCTTTGGTCCGTATATGGTGCAACTGGGCCAAGACCGCGCCTACGAGCCCGCAGCCCTTGCCATCATGAGCTTTGCTCTGACATGGGTCTTGATGGGATTTATGCATGCCTTTGCCAATTTGAAACCCGGCCAGGGTCTGTTCCGCCTTTCCTTCCAGAAAAAGAGTCCGCGCCCATGAGCATTCTGACCATCCGCTCTCTTGTCAAAAGCTTCGGCGCAACCACGGTCGTCAAGGACTTCGATCTGCAGATGCAAGACAGCGAGTTCATCTCGCTTCTTGGCCCCTCGGGGTGCGGTAAGACCACGGTGCTGCGGATGGTCGCGGGTTTTGAAACCCCTTCGACCGGCACGATTGAAATCGATGGCCAGAATGTGACCGCAATGCGCGCCAACCAGCGCAAGATCGGTATGATGTTCCAATCCTATGCCCTATTTCCCAATTTGACGGCGGCAGGCAATGTGGCTTTCGGGCTGAAAGTCTCGGGCATGTCGGCCTCTGAGACCAACCGGCGGGTGAATGAGATGCTGGAGATGGTCGGCCTCTCTGGCTTTGGCGCCCGTTATCCCTATCAGCTTTCGGGAGGCCAGCAGCAGCGTGTGGCGCTTGCCCGCGCCATAGCACCCCGCCCCCGCGTGCTGTTGCTGGATGAACCGCTTTCTGCGCTGGACGCCAAAATCCGTGTTGCCCTGCGCGGCGAAATCCGTGCCATTCAACGCGAGTTGGGCATCACGACCTTGTTTGTGACCCATGACCAAGAGGAGGCCATGGCGATGTCTGACCGCGTGGTCGTCATGAATGGGGGAAGGGCAGAACAGGTTGGCACGCCGGATCAAATCTACAACCGCCCCGCCAGCCGCTTTGTCGCCGAGTTCATCGGCGCGTTGAATATGGTGCCCGCAACCCTGCGCGACGCCGCCACGGGCATGGTTGACACGCCGCTTGGGACATTCTTGCTGAACCGGGCCGTGCCTCAGGCCAACGGTAGCGCCGTCACGCTTGCCTTTCGTCCTGAATCCTTACGCCTGATCGCCGCGCACGAGGCCGAGACCGCGCAAAGCTTCGCAGGCCGCGTCCTGACGCGCGAGTTTCTGGGCGCCATCGTCCGCTTTCGCGCCCAGGTCGCCAAGGACCTAACCCTTGGGATCGACTGCTTTAACCGAACCGGCGAAACCCTGCCATCGATCGGCAGCGACGTCCGTCTCGCCATTCCGGCAGAGGAAATTCTCGTTCTGCAGGACGGGCGCGGATAAGCCTTAGCCGAAGGCAAGCGCCTTAGTCCTATGTGCCAGCACCACGCTTTATAAAAAACCGTTACGCACCCGCCCAAATGTGGCAGCCAGCGTCCGCAAAAGATCGACGCGGCTGTCTGGCGTCATGCGAAGGACCGGGTTTGCGCTGTCCGGTGTCTGGCAGGTCAGCGACCCCATGTCTTGCGGCGTCAAGGCTGGCAGGGTCAGCGCATCGGACTCGGTTTGTCTTACGAAAATTATAAATATTTGCATAAGGTTAGACTGGAAAACGCGTAGAGAAAAGGGGGGCGAACTCTTGACCCGATCCGTGCGAACGAACCGCTCTGCCAACCGAGTTCCTGCGCCATCTCAATCGTTCTAACGTCGCAAGACGCGCGATGTGTCACGTTCGGCGTGCCGAACTTGGGTGTTTACCACAGGCCCAAAGCTGCTGCAGCCCCGCAGGCGCAAGCACCGGCCAATGTGGCGAACACCACCGACTTACGCCACGCAAAGGCCAAAATCACAGCCAAAACGCCCACACCGGCTCTGCCCTGAACCGCCTGCGTGTCGTGCACCATGGGAAGCATTTCTGCGACAAACAGCGTGGCTATGGCGGCAGGTCCGGTGGCGGCCAGAAAGCGGGCGAGGATGCCGTCTTTGGGCATATCACCCAAGCTCAGGCGCAGCGGCACATAGCGCCACAGATAGGTCAATCCTCCCGCGATCAGCGCCAGTTCCAGCACATCAAACCGCATCAGTCCCCCCCGCTTTGCGCCCAAACAGCCCCACCAAGGCCCCTGCGATCATCCCCGCAAACAAGCCCAGCGTGGCCGATCCGTACCAAGTGCCCAGCACAGTCGCCGCTGCCGCCATGACAATGGCTGGCACCTGCCGTGCGGTCAGGATCGACAGCAGCAGCGCCAGAAACAGCGCAGGCAGCATGAAATCCAGACCCGCGCCCACGGCGGGCCAAGCGTCCAAGGCTCCGCCACCCGCCCAAGCGCCCGCCACCGTGCCGGCAAGCCAAGCGGCATAAGCGCCAAAGCCCAAGATCACCATAAAGGTTTCCGAAAAGCGCTGCCCCTTGGCCATGGCCCCAAGGGCTGCGCCAAAGACCTCATCCGTCAGGGCAAAGGCCCAAAGCCATCCCCACCGCGTCGCCCGATGGTCCCCCGCCCTTTGCAACAAAGTCGGCCCATAAAGCACATGGCGCAGGTTCATCGCGGCCAAGGTCAGCCCCGCCACCAGCACCGGAGCACCACTCGCCAGCAGCGCAATGGCCAGAAACTGCGCCGCCCCTGCGAAGACGATCAGCGACAGCGAAAACGCCTCAAACGGGGAAAGGCCGCTGCGGGTGGCGGCAACGCCAAAGGAAAAAGCGATCGGGAAATAGCCCAAGACCAAGGGGATAACCGCCTGAACCCCGGCCAGACCAGAAGATCGTTCCTGCGCCATCGCTTTGGCACCCCCTGCCCCCATCAAATCCGCTTAGCCCGCCTTGATCACCTGCAACAGCGGCATCACATCGGCCATTTCAGGCCCCGCATCGCGGCCCGTCAGCGCGCGGCGCAGCGGGCGGTACAGGCCCTTGCCCTTGCGGCCCGTGG
>JBAXLX010000387.1:0-3266 GCA_037134595.1 Pseudomonadota bacterium | reverse complement strand
CCGCTGCTGGCGCTGCCCCATGCGGCGGCGGCTTTGGGGCTGGCTTTTGTGATTGCGCCTTCGGGGTGGATTGCGCGTGCCCTGTCGCCTTGGGCTACGGGCTGGCAAGTGCCGCCGGATGTGATGACGTTGAACGACCCTTGGGGGCTGGCGCTGACCTTGGGGCTGGTGCTGAAAGAAGCGCCGTTTTTGCTGTTGATGGGCTTGGCGGCCATGACCCCTGCGCTGTACCAGCGGCAAAGGGTGGCTGCGACCTTGGGCTATGGGCGGGTGATGGGCTTTGCGCTGGTGGTCTGGCCCAGCCTTTATGCATCCCTGCGCCTGCCCGTGCTGGCGGTGCTGGTTTACGCCATGACCACGGTGGATATGGCGCTGATTCTGGGGCCAAGCCTGCCCTATAGCCTGTCAGCCCAGATCAGCCTTTGGCAAAGCGGCGCAAGTCTGACGCAGCAAGACATGGCCGCAGCCGCCGCACTGGTGCAGATGGGTTTGGTGGTGGCAGCACTTACCCTGTGGCACGGGATGGAAGGTTTGGGCGCAGCCCTGCGCCAAAGCATCACGCTGGCGGGCATGCGTGCGCCTTGGGCCGAGCGCGGGCTTGCGCTGTTGGCCAAAGGGGCAAGCTTGGGCCTGATCGCGGTGCCCGTCTTGGGGCTGGCGGGGTTGGCGCTGTGGTCTGTCGCGGGGCTTTGGCGCTTTCCTCAGGCTTTGCCGTCTGAGCTTACGCTGAAAGCTTGGGCAGAGGCGGGGCCTGCCGTCTTGCAAGCCTCAGCAACCAGCGTGGCGCTAGCCTTGGGCGTGACAGCGGCCTCTTTGGCCCTCACGCTTTGGGCTCTTCAGGCCGAGGCGGCCACCCCGCGCCGCACCACGCTGGTGTTCTTGCCGCTGATCGTGCCGCAGATCGTGGTTCTGCCGGGGATCGCCACCGCCCTGTTGCACCTGCCCGTGGCCCTGCCGCCGCTGCTGGCCGTGGCCTTGGGCCACGCCATCTATGTGCTGCCCTATGTCGTGCTGGGCCTGTCAGGACCATTTGCAGGCTGGAACCCGCATCTGGGCCAGATCGGGGCCAGCTTGGGCGCGCGGCCTTGGCGCATCTTGTGGCACCTGCGCTTGCCGATGCTGGCGGGGCCTTTGGCGGCCACAGCGGCGGTGGGGTTTGCGGTGTCGATCGGGCAATACCTGCCCACGCTGCTTTTGGGCGGCGGGCGCATCGTGACGCTGACCAGCGAGGCCGTGGCCCTATCGTCCGGCGGCAATCGGCGGATCGTGGGGGCTTATGGGTTCGCCCAAGCCTTGTGGCCGGGCTTGGCCTTTGCCTTGGCCAGTATCCTCCAGCGCGCGCGCACCCTTCCCTTTGGCCAGCGCCCAAGCTAAGTCAAGCCCATGAGCGCCACGATCCTAGACACTATCAAGGCCTATAAGCTGCAAGAGGTTGCCGCGCGCAAAGCCGCGCGCCCGCTGCACATGGTCGAAGAGGCTGCCGCCGCAGCCCCCCCACCGCGCGGCTTTGCCCGTGCTTTGTCAGAGGCGGCTGCCTCTGGCTACGGGCTGATCGCCGAAATCAAGAAAGCCTCGCCCTCTAAGGGCTTGATACGGGCTGATTTTGACCCACCCGCCTTGGCCAAGGCTTACGAGGCGGGCGGGGCCACCTGCCTGTCGGTGCTGACCGACGGGCCATCATTCCAAGGCGATGATTCCTATCTGGTCGCGGCACGCGGAGCGGTGAAACTGCCCTGCCTGCGCAAGGATTTTCTGTATGACCCCTATCAGGTCGTCGAAGCCCGCGCGCTGCATGCCGATTGCATCTTGATCATCATGGCCTCGGTCTCTGACGCCCAAGCGGCCGAGCTAGAGGCAGCGGCCTTCGCCCTTGGCATGGATGTGCTGATCGAAGTGCATGATCTAGACGAATTGCACCGCGCCAGCCGTCTGAAATCACCCTTGATCGGCATCAACAACCGCAACCTGCATTCGTTTGAAGTGACGCTCGACACCACCCGCACCTTGGCCCGCCATGTGCCCGAAGGGCGGCTGATTGTGTCAGAAAGCGGGCTTTATACCGCGCAGGATCTGGCCGATCTGGCCCGCTACGGGGTGCGGTGCTTTTTGATCGGCGAAAGCCTGATGCGTCAGGCCGATGTGACCCAAGCCACCCGCACGATCTTGGCCAATCCCTTGACCTCGGGGGGCGCATGAACGGACCGCAGCCTTCGGATCTGACGCATTTTGACGATCAGGGCCATGCGCATATGGTGGATGTTGGCGCCAAACCCGTCACCGACCGCATCGCCACGGCTGAGGGGTGCATTGTGATGACGGCAGCGACTTTGGGCCTGATCACCCAAGGCCGCGCCAAGAAGGGCGATGTCTTGGGCGTGGCGCGGCTGGCGGGGATCATGGCGGCCAAGAAAACCTCTGACCTGATCCCGCTGTGTCACCCTTTGCCCATCACCAAAGTCGCGGTGGATTTGACCCCGGATGAAAGCCTGCCCGGTGTGCGGGTGACAGCCACGGTGAAAACATCCGGCGTCACTGGGGTCGAGATGGAGGCGCTGACGGCGGTAAGTGTTGCTTGCCTGACCATCTATGACATGCTCAAAGCCGTTGAAAAAGCCATGCAGATTGACGGGATTCGCCTGCTTTTGAAAGACGGCGGCAAGTCGGGCCTGTACGAGGCAAAGCCATGATCTCGGTCGACGAGGCGCTGTCGCGCTGCTTGGCGCTGGTGTCTGCTTTGCCCGCCGAAGCGGTCGCGCTGCGCCATGCCGCACGTTGTTGCGTGTTGTTGCGTTTGTTGTTGCGTGTTGTTGTTGCGTGTTGTTTGTTGTGGGTTGTTACACTGTGTTTTGGCGAGGCCTCGGCCTCGCTCTGTTGAGAACTAGAACTCGGTTTTATGCAGTGCGCTGCATCGCAAAACCGATCGAGTCCGCCGTGCGCGCAGCCGCATTTCGGCTGCTTTTCTCGCCGCTTCTCGGAAGGGGGGGCGGTGCGGATTGCGCACCGCGCCTTTACCTTGCAATAAACAGTTAGTTTTCTGTCTTATTTATAGCGTACACACGTTTTGAGGGGCCTCCGAATATCTGAGTAGGCCCAAATACTTTAGTAAAGCCTTTTCCTCACGTGATTTCGTGAACGTGTCTTTTTCGACACAAAATGTGTCGTTTCCAACACATTTTGGGCTTTTTGTGTCGGAAACGACACAAAACGTGTCCTTTCCGATACAGCCGCCTAGGAGACTACACGACTCAGCGGCCTCAGGCCTTGGC
>JBAXLX010000386.1:0-3268 GCA_037134595.1 Pseudomonadota bacterium | reverse complement strand
CTTAAGATGCCCCCCTCACACGAGGGCCAGATGCAAGACGACGACCCCCTTCCCCCAAGCTTTCCCCTACGCTCGCATGGCCGCCTGAACGTGCAAGTCAGTGCGCGCCCGCGCGATCTGATGGAAGATGTGCAGGTCAAAGGGGCCTTCACCGTCAAGATCATCACCCTCTTCCCCGAGGCGTTTCCCGGCACCCTTGGCCTGTCGCTGACCGGCAAGGCGCTGGATCTGGGCCTGTGGCGGCTGGTGCCCATTGCCCTGCGCCCCTTTGGCGAAGGCAAGCACCGCAATGTCGATGACACCCCCGCAGGTGGCGGTGCCGGCATGGTGCTGCGCGCCGATGTGCTGGACCGCGCTTTGTCGGAAGCCGCGGTTGGGGCCACGCCCGACCGCCTGAAATGGCCGCTGGTCTACCTGTCACCCCGCGGTCGCCCCTTTGACCAAGCCATGGCCCGCCGCTTTGCCGCCTGTGACGGCATAACGATGATCTGCGGCCGCTTCGAAGGCATCGACCAGCGCGTGATCGACCACCACGCCATCGAAGAAGTGTCCTTGGGCGATTTCGTCCTGACCGGTGGCGAAATTGCCGCCCAAGCGATGCTGGATGCCACCGTGCGCCTGCTGCCCAAAGTGTTGGGCAACCAAGCCTCGACCGAGGAGGAAAGCTTTTCGGACGGCCTTTTGGAACACCCCCACTACACCAAACCCGCCGACTGGCAGGGCCACCCCATCCCCGAGGTGCTGCAATCAGGCCACCACGGCGAAATCGCCAAATGGCGCAAGGCCATGGCCGAGGAGTTGACCAAACTCCGCAGGCCGGACCTGTGGCAGGCCTATATACGCCGTAAGGGGCCGGGGGCCTAGCGATCCATGGCCACCCTGCGGACCGCCCGATTGACCTTGACCCCTTGCTCCCCAAAAGATTGCCTCGACTTTGTGGCGCTAGAGCAGGACCCCGAGGTGATGCGCTATCTCAACGGTGGCCAACCGGTGGATCGCGCCGTAGCGGACAGAGATTCCGCCTTCTTGATGCCAGACGGCACCGAGCCGCATGTCTGGACCGCCCGCCTTGGGGATGGGGGCTTTGTCGGCTGGTTCTGCCTTTGGCCCGAAGGGGATGGTTCCGCCGAACTTGGCTATCGCCTGCAGCGGACAGCTTGGGGAAAGGGTCTGGCATCAGAAGGGGCCACAGCGCTGGTGGACTGGGGCTTTGCCGTGGCGGGCTACGGAAGGGTCACGGCCTGCACGATGGCCGTGAATCTCGCCTCGCGCCGGGTGATGGAGACGATCGGCATGACCCATACCCGCACTGTCTTCCCTGATTTTGCCAATCCCATACCGGGTGCAGAACACGGCGAGGTCTGGTATGAGATTGCTCGTTCCCCACCCCTCCCTTGACCCGGCCCCGCCCCTGCCCTATACGCCGCTTGTCTGGGGTATCTTGCCCATCGGACACGATTCCTTTTGGCCTGATCGCTGGCCTTCTTCGATCAGCGTGGCCGTGGGGAGCCGACGATAAAAGCAGGCCCCATCTCTGGCGGGGTTACCGCAAGGTAGCGACCCGGTTGAAGACCAAGAGCTCTGGTGCGGCATCATCTCTGCGGACAACGCAGGTAACAGGAGACCAGCGATGAACCTTATCGCGATCCTCGAGGCCGAACAAATCGCGGCCCTCGGCAAGACCATCCCCGACTTTAAGGCGGGTGACACTATCAAGGTCGGCTACAAAGTGACCGAAGGCACGCGCTCGCGTGTTCAGAACTACGAAGGCGTTGTGATCGGCCGCAAGGGTGGTGCGACCATCTCGGCCTCGTTCACCGTGCGCAAGATTTCCTTTGGCGAAGGTGTGGAACGGGTTTTCCCGCTCTATTCCACCAACATCGACAATATCGAAGTGATCCGCCGTGGCCGCGTGCGCCGCGCCAAACTGTACTACCTGCGCGACCGTCGCGGTAAATCGGCGCGGATCGTCGAAGACACCACTTACAAACCCATGTCGGAATAAGGAACAGGACCATGAAAGAGGGCATTCACCCCGATTACCACCTGATCACCGTCAAGATGACCGACGGGTCCTTGTTCACCACCAAGACCACTTGGGGCAAAGAGGGCGACCAGATGGCGCTCGACATCGACCCGCTGGCGCACCCCGCATGGACAGGCCAATCCGCCCGTCTGATGGACACGGGTGGCCGCGTGTCGAAGTTCAAGAACAAATACGCAGGTCTTACCCTGTAATTTACAAAGGCGCTCCTTCGGGAGCGCCTTTTGCTTAGGGCCAAGCGGCACGCCGTGGCACCCGCAGCGCCACCATAGCTTTGACCAAGGGGCTGCGAAAGCGGGTCAGGTCCAGCGCTTCGTGCACGCCTTGCACGGCTTCCCCATTCAACTGCGTTTGCACAACACAGCGGCTGTAAAACGGCGCTTCCAGCATGGTCATGGTCTGGCGCGGCGTGGCCCCCGCATCGCAGCGCGTGCCACGGCTGATGCCCCACGCCGTGCGGCGCAGGGGCGTGATGGGCGGCGGCGGCAGTTCGGTGACTTGGCCATTGGCCGCAACGTCGATGCTGACCTCTAACGCCGAACCATCGGTGCGAATGCCGTCATAAAAGCAGGTCGTCCCGCCATGGGCCCGCGGATAGCGGCCCCATGTCCAGCGGTGAAAGTCGGCCTCAAGCGCTGCGGTGCCGAAATTGGCGTCGAAATAGCCGTGGCCAGACCAGCTATGGCCTTGGGTCAGATCAACCTCGATCTTGGCAGAGGGCGCAAAGGGCCGCCAGACATGGCTGGCCGAGGGGGTCAAGATCGCCTCGACCTCGGTCACGGCCGAGGGTGTCAGGCGAATTTGGCCCTGCACGCGGCTGATCAGGGGCAGGGCCGACACTTCGTTCACGTCAATCACCAGCGTGCCGCCGTCCCATGCCATCCGGCTGGGCCCCACCTGCAAGGCATCGCGGCTTTGGCGCAGGGCGGCGCGGCCACGGTCGGTCATGGTAAAGCGCCCGCCGGGGCCATAGGTCACCACGTTGATGCAGCAGTGATTTTGCGGGCTTTGCCGCCCTGACCACGCATACCACGGCGAAAAGACCGATCCGATAAAGCCAATCACCGACACAGCGCGCTGTCCGTCATCGGACACGCCATCCACATACCACCACGCATAGCCGTCGGGGGCGACGGTTACGCCAAAGTCAGGTCTTTCAAGATCGCCTCTGCCGCGTGCTTGCCGGACAAGGCTGCCATCGGCACCCCCGCCCCCGGATGCCCC
>JBAXLX010000385.1:0-3269 GCA_037134595.1 Pseudomonadota bacterium | reverse complement strand
GGTCCTTGTTCGCCTCCCACCATGCCGGAAACTCGCTGAAGGATTTGGTGCCGGGGTCCACCGCACCATCGAAGGTGCCGATGGCGACCTCATAGTCATTGCGGGTGTCGATCACGGCCACATCGGATGCAGAAATCAGCGCGTTCCAATCGGCGGCGGCGATGTAATGGCCGACCTGCGCACGCGGATCGACATCGGGTTGGCCCATCGTCACAATCTCGCGCTTCAGCTTCACCTTCATGCGACCAAAGGGCATCTCGGGCGCGGGGCTTTCCTTCCATTCTAACCCGACACACCCTGGCAAAGCGCGGATATGGGCGATCACGGCATCAATCCCGGCGCGCGTGCCCGCGATGGTGCCATTGATCCCCTCGCCCGCCAGCAGAAGCGATCCCTTGACCCCATGCGCAAGGCATAAGTCCGACAGCGGCCCGCGCAGGGCGGCCGGATCGGGAAAGCGGGCAAAGTGGTAGAGGGCGGCGACGGTCAGCATGGGGCCGGATTGCCCCCATTCCGCGGCAATTTCAAGCGCAAGCCGCAGTTTTCCGTCACAGTCTTGCCGCCTCCCATTGACGCATGGGGCGGGGTTTCCTACGCAGGATCACCCAAGCGTGACAGAGGTTCCGCGATGCGCCCTGAGACCGAAGCCCTCATCGTGATCGACATCCAGAATGATTTCTGCCCCGGCGGTGCGCTGGCGGTGGCGGAGGGCGATGCGATCATCCCGCGCGTCAACGCCCTGATGGCCGAATTTCAGACGGTGGTGCTGACCCAAGACTGGCACCCGCGCCATCACGCCAGCTTTGCCGTCAACCACCCCGGTGCGGCCCCGTTCAGCCTGACCGACATGCCCTATGGCCCACAGGTGCTGTGGCCCACCCATTGCGTGCAGGCGACCGAGGGCGCGGATTTCCACCCCAGCCTTGCCACCGATCCCGCCCATCTGGTGATCCGCAAAGGGTTTCGCCCGCAGATCGACAGCTATTCTGCCTTTTTCGAGAATGACCGCACGACCACAACCGGCCTTGATGGCTATTTGAAAGCACGTGGGATCATAGCGGTCACGCTGGTCGGTCTGGCCACCGATTATTGTGTGGCCTATTCGGCGCTGGATGCAGTGCGTTTGGGCTACAAGGTGCGGGTGCTGATGGGTGCCTGCCGGGCCATTGATCTGAACGGGTCTTTGGCTGCCATGACGGAACAGATGCGCGCGGCAGGTGTCGCGCTGGAGGATTGATGGTCGATATCGCCACCCGGGTTCATAACCATAACTGGAAGATCGACCCGATCGTTCGGTCCCTCATCGACACCGACTTTTACAAGCTGCTGATGTGCCAGTCTATTTTCCGCAACAAGCCGGAGACGACTGTGACCTTCAGCCTGATCAACCGCACCAAATCTATTCGGCTGGCCGAATTGATCGACGAAGGCGAATTGCGCGAACAACTGGACCATGTTCGATCCCTCTCGCTGTCGCGCGGGGAGTCCACATGGCTGCGCGGCAATACCTTTTACGGCAAGCGCCAGATGTTCCGCTCCGATTTCATGGAGTGGTTTGAGGGGCTGCGCTTGCCGCCTTACCACCTGGAAAAGCACGACGGCCAATATGAACTGACCTTTGAGGGCAGTTGGCCTGAGGTTATGCTGTGGGAGATTCCGGCTCTGGCCGTGCTGATGGAACTCCGGTCGCGGGCCGTGTTGAAAGGCATGGGGAAGTTTGAGCTACAAATCCTTTATGCCCGCGCGATGACCCGAATTTGGGAAAAGATCGAACGGCTGCGCGCCATCGACAGCCTAAGGATTGCCGATTTCGGCACGCGGCGGCGGCATTCCTTTTTGTGGCAGGATTGGTGTGTGCAGGCGATGCAAGAAGGGTTGGGGTCGAAGTTCATCGGCACCTCAAACTGCCGTATTGCCATGAAAAGCGATATTGAGGCGATCGGCACCAATGCCCACGAATTGCCGATGGTCTATTCCGCGCTGGCAAATAGCGATGCCGAATTGGCGCAAGCCCCCTATCAGGTGCTGGCTGATTGGCACGAGGAACATGACGGCAATCTGCGCATTATCCTGCCCGACACCTACGGCACCGAGGGCTTTTTGCGCCACGCGCCGGATTGGCTGTCCACTTGGACCGGGATCCGCATCGATTCGGGCGATCCCGCCGCTGCGGCAGAAATCGCGATCCGCTGGTGGACGGAAAAGGGCGAAAACCCCGCGACCAAGCTGGTGATCTTTTCCGACGGTCTGGATGTCGAGAAGATCGAGGAATTGCACCGCCAGTTTGTTGGCAGGGTCAAAGTCTCGTTTGGCTGGGGCACCATGCTGACCAATGACTTCCGGGGTCTGGCCGGGGATGGCTTGGCGCCGTTCTCGCTGGTTTGCAAGGCGGTCTCGGCCAATGGACGCCCGACGGTGAAGCTGTCGGACAATCCCAACAAGGCGATGGGGCCAGTGGCAGAGGTGGAGCGCTACAAGCGTGTCTTCGGCGTGGGTGAACAGGCTGCGCTGAAGGTTGAAGTATAGGAGGGGGGAGAGGATCGACTGTGAAACGTCCTGTGGACGTTTCACGCGGTCCGATTGTGGCTGAGGCAACGAAGCCGCAAGGGGCTATCAGCAATCCTGAGGCATCAGGCACGGGGCGTGACCGCCCGGCGGGTGCGCCCTTCGCGCGCCCGCCCCCCGCAGGGCGGGCGCGGCCCGTGCACGGGGCGCACGGTCAGGCATGCTGAAACGTGGTGACACGCACGGGTCAGTTGCCCCGCGCGACTGTGGGACGAGAGCTAATCTTCCCCCTCCACCCGACCACGCATCGCCTTGACTTCCCCCCGCACCGTCTTGGCTGTCAACCGCCGTTGCGTGCTGCCCCAAGTCGGTTTGGTCGCCACCCGCCGCTTGGGCGCGACCAGCGCCTGACGGATCATCTCGACCAGCCGTTCCCGCGCGATTTCGCGGTTGCGGGCCTGTGACCGCGTCTCATCGACCTGAATCACAATCGCGCCGTCCAGCGTCCACTTCCGCCCGGCCAGCCGTTTCAGCCGCGTCTTGACCGGCGCGGGCAGGTGCGGGGAACGCTCGGCCTCAAAGCGCAGATCGACGGCGGTTGAGACTTTGTTCACATTCTGACCACCGGGTCCTGAGGCGCGATTGAACGTCTCGGTGATCTCCCAATCCGCAATGAAAAGCGTGTCGGTGACCCGTAGCATATCCCACTCCACAAGCGCACTTCGCCCACCCAAAACAGAGAAAGGGTCGCCCCAGAGTGGCGA
>JBAXLX010000384.1:0-3271 GCA_037134595.1 Pseudomonadota bacterium | reverse complement strand
CCCGGTTTGGGGCTGTTGATGTGGGTAAAGGCGGCTTATAGCGACAAGGCGGCGGAGATCTGGAAAGGTCTGGCCGACAATATCGTGACCGTAACGCCGGGTTGGTCCGAGGCTTACGGTCTGTTCCTTGAGGGTGAGGCGGATATGGTCCTGTCCTATACCACTTCCCCCGCCTATCACCTGATTGCCGAAAGCGATGACACAAAGGCCGCAGCGGCGTTCACCGAAGGGCATTATTTGCAGGTCGAGGTGGCCGGGAAACTGGCGGCGACTGATCAGCCGGAGTTGGCGGATCGGTTCCTCGCCTTCATCGGGTCGGATGCGTTCCAGTCGGTGATCCCGACGACGAACTGGATGTATCCCGCTACGGCGGCGGCGGTGCCAGAGGGGTTCAGCACCCTGATAAAGCCGGAGAAATCCCTGCTTCTGTCGGCTGCGGATGCCGCTGCCGCACGCGATGCCGCGCTGGCCGAATGGCAAGCCGCGCTGGCCAAGTAAGGCCCACCTTGGGCGCGGTGGCGATTGCCGCCGCGCTTGGGGTGGTGACGCTGGGCACGGCTGCCGCCGTCGCCCTGCAAGCGGGGTCATTCACGCTGTCCCCCGCCGATTGGGCGGCGCTGCGGTTTACGGTTTTGCAAGCCGCGTTGTCCGCCGTGTTGTCCTGCGCTTTGGCGGTGCCCGTGGCGCGGGCCTTGGCGCGGCGGCGGTTTGTCGGGCGGGGCCTGTTGGTCATGCTGATGGGGGCACCCTTTCTGCTGCCGGTGATCGTGGCGGTTTTGGGTTTGCTGGCGGTGTTCGGGCGGTCGGGTGTGTTCAACGATCTTCTCGCCCTGATGGGTCTGCCGCGCCTGTCGATCTACGGGCTGCATGGCGTGGTGCTGGCGCATGTGTTCCTGAACCTGCCGCTGGCCACGCGGATGATACTACAAGGCTGGCAGGCAATCCCGGCCGAGCGGTTTCGTCTGGCGCAAAGCCTGTCGATGGGGCCGGGCGCGGTGATGCGGCATCTGGAACTGCCCATGCTGCGCGCCACCCTACCGGGGGCGGCGGTGGCGGTGTTCGTGATTTGCCTCACATCTTTCGCCGTGGCGCTGACCTTGGGTGGTGGGCCGGGGGCGACGACGGTGGAGTTGGCGATTTATCAGGCGCTGCGCTTTGACTTTGACCCTGCCCGTGCGGCGGCGTTGTCGGCGCTGCAATTCGTGCTCTGCGCCGGGGCGGTGGCTTTGGGCTGGCGCGCCTTGCAAGCGCCGGGATTTGGCGCGGGTCTGGGGCGGCGGCTGACGATCCCCGTGCCGGGGGGATGGCGGCGCATGGGCGATGCCGTGGTCATCGTGCTTGCCGCCCTGTTCTTGCTCATGCCATTGGGTGCGGTTGTGGCGCGGGGTGTTTCGGGTTTGGGCGATCTGCCGCCCGGACTGCCGAGCGCCTTGATGCGGTCGGTTGCGGTGGCGCTGGCGTCCACCTTGCTCACCACCTCTGCCGCCTTGGTGCTGGCCTTGGCCGTGGCCGCGCGTGGGTCGCGGTTGCTAGAGATCGCGGCGATGCTTCCCCTTGCCGCCTCCGCGTTGGTCTTGGGGACGGGCTTGTTCCTGATCCTGCGGCCTTGGGTGCGGGCCGAGGATGTGGCGTTGCCGGTCACCATCCTTGTGAACGCGACGCTCTCGCTGCCGTTCGTCTATCGGCTGATCCTGCCGCAGGCGCAGGCGATGCAGGCGGATTTCGGGCGGCTGGCCGAGAGCCTTTCGCTAACCGGCGCGGCGCGGTTGCGCTGGCTGGTTCTGCCGCGCCTGTCGCGGCCCTTGGGCTTTGGCGCAGGCATCGCGGCGGCCTTGTCGATGGGGGATCTGGGGGTGATCATGCTGTTTGCGGGCGAAAGCGGGGCGACCTTGCCGCTTTACGTTCATCGCCTGATGGGGGCCTATCGCATGGATGCCGCTGCGGCGGCGGCGCTGATCCTTGTCGCAGCCAGTTTCGCGCTGTTCGCGCTGTTTGATCTGTGGGGACGCCGTGTTGCATCTTGACCACCTGCTGCTGACCGAACCGGGCTTTGCCCTGACCGCAGACCTGAGCGTGCCAAAAGGCGCGCGGGTGGCGGTGATCGGGCCTTCGGGGGCGGGGAAATCCACGCTTCTGAACGCCATCGCGGGCTTCATGGCCCCCACCGCAGGCCGCATCCTTTGGGAGGGGCTTGACCTGACCGCGCTGCCCCCCGGCGACCGCCCCCTGACGATCCTGTTTCAGGACCAGAACCTGTTCCCGCATCTGACCGTGGCGCAGAACCTTGGCCTTGGTCTCTCCCCGCGCCTGCGGCTTAGCGCGGAGCAGCACAAAGCCATCGACCGCGCCTTGGATCGCGTCGGCCTCACAGCCCTTGGCCCCCGCCTGCCGCCCCAACTGTCGGGCGGTCAACAGGGCCGCGCGGCCTTGGCGCGGGCTTTGCTGCGCGCAAGGCCGATGCTGCTGCTGGACGAACCCTTCGCCGCCCTCGGCCCGGCGCTCAAGGCAGATATGCTGGACCTTGTGTCAGAGGTCGCCGCAGAGACTGGGGCGACGGTCCTGATGGTCACGCATGACCCGGCGGATGCGAAACGCTTCGCAGACCAGACGATCCTAGTTGACGATGGCACCGCCCATCCGCCGCAGGACACGGCGGCTTTGTTCAAAGACCCGCCCAAGGCACTCAAGGACTATCTCGGCTCTTGATCTTCCCCGTTGCTTAAATATCCCACGGGGGTGCGGGGGTGTGAAACCCCCGCTGCCGACAGGTCAACCTGCGCCGCCCGCCAAAAGTGCAGCCAATCCCTCGCGATACGTCGGGAACAGCAACCGAACCCCCAACTCATCCTTGATCCGATCATTCCGGACCCGCTTTGACTCGGCATAGAAACTGCGGGCCATTGGGGTCATCTCGGCTTGGTCATAGGTCACAGCCGGGGGCAAGGGCAGGCCCAAGAGCTCCGCTGCGTGGCCGATCACATCTTCGGGCGGGGCGGGGTCGTCGTCGCAGACGTTATAGGCCCGCCCGGGGTGAGGATGCGCGATCGAGGCTGCCACCACCTGCGCGATGTCATCGACATGGATACGCGAAAACACCTGTCCGGGCTTGATGATCCGCCGCGCTGACCCATCGCGCACCTTCTCAAAAGGCCCGCGACCGGGGCCATAGATGCCGGCCAGCCTGAAGATGTGAAGCGGCAGGCCTAACGCCGCCCAATCGCTTTCGGCCCGCACCCGCGCGGCACCGCGTTCAGTGGACGGGGTCAGGGGT
>JBAXLX010000383.1:0-3281 GCA_037134595.1 Pseudomonadota bacterium | reverse complement strand
GGCGACATCTATCTGGTGGTGGGCGATCCGCAAGATGGGGGCGGCTATGCGGTGCGTTCGTATCTGAAACCCTTTGCCGATTGGCTGTGGCTGGGCGGGTTGATGATGGCTTTGGGCGGGATGCTCAGCCTATCAGACAGACGGTTTCGCGTGGCAGCGGGGGCGCGGCGGTCAACTTCTGTTGCGGTGGCCGCAGAATGAAGCGAATTGCCGCCGGTCTCACCCTTGCCTTGCTGGCCACGCCGGTCTTTGCCGTGCGGCCCGATGAAATGCTGGCCGATCATGCGCTTGAAGCCCGAGCCCGCGCCCTGTCGCAGGGGCTGCGGTGTCTGGTCTGCCGCAACGAAAGCATCGACGATTCCGATGCCGAACTGGCGCATGACCTGCGCGTGTTGCTGCGCAGCCGCTTGACGGCGGGCGACAGCGACGAACAGGCCGTGGCCTATATCGTCGCGCGCTACGGCGAGTTTGTGCTGCTCAACCCCACGACCCAAGGCGCGAACCTGATCTTATGGGGCGCTGGCCCCGCCGCCCTGCTGGCAGGCGCGGTTTTGGCCTTTAGTGTCACCCGCCGCCGGGCACGCGCACCCGAAGTGTCGGCACTTACGGCGGAAGATCAGGCCAAGGTCAAAGCGCTGCTCGACAAGACGCCAAGCTAAAGCAGGGGGCCACAAAGCCCCCCACCGTCAAGCCCCGCGCGATAGCGCCGCCACACCCGTCCGCGCAATCTCGCGCAGGCCCAAGGGGCGCATAAGGTCGGCGAAAGCGTCGATCTTCTCAGGCGTGCCCGTCATCTCGAACACAAAGCTTTCCAAAGTGGAATCCACCACATTGGCGCGGAAAATCTCGGCCAAACGCAGCGCTTCAATCCGCGCCTCGCCCTTGCCGGCCACCTTGAACAATGCCAATTCGCGCTGCACCGAGGGGCCCTCGGCCGTCAAATCATGCACTTCGTGCACTGGCACCAAGCGGTCGAGCTGCGCCTTGATCTGGGCAATCACCGGCGGCGTGCCGCGGGTGACAACGGTGATGCGGCTCAGATGGCCTTCGTGGTCCACCTCGGCCACGGTCAGGCTGTCGATGTTGTACCCGCGCCCCGAAAACAACCCGATCACCCGCGCCAGAACGCCGCTTTCATTGTCCACCACCACGGCCAGCGTGTGGCTTTCAATCAAATCCCCGTTCGGGTCGCGCAACTCATAAGCCGAATGGCTGGAAGAGCCTTTTTTGATATTGAGAGCGCTCATCTTCGCCCCTTTCATACTTGTAAAAATATCCCAAAGGGGTGCGGGGGTGTGAAACCCCCGCTGGCACAGCGGGTGCAGACCCGCCGCGCCCCCTTACACCAGAACCGCGCCCTTCGCGCCGATCACCCCTTGGGTATCGGCATCGCCCAGCAGCATTTCGTTATGCGGCTTGCCCGAAGGGATCATGGGGAAGCAGTTTTCGTGCTTTTCCACGCGGCAGTCGAAAATCACCGGGCCGTTATAGGCCAGCATTTCCTTGATCGCCTCGTCCAGATCGGCGGGGTCGTCGATGCGAATGCCTTTGCAGCCAAAGGCCTCGGCCAGTTTCACAAAGTCGGGCAAGGATTCCGACCAGCTGCTGGAATACCGCTCGCCGTGCAGCAGTTCTTGCCACTGGCGCACCATGCCCAGGCGTTCGTTGTTCAAGATAAACTGCTTGACAGGCGCGCGAAATTGCATCGCGGTGCCCATTTCTTGCATGTTCATCAGCCAGCTTGCTTCGCCTGCCACGTTGATCACCAAAGCGTCCGGATGGGCGATTTGCACGCCGATGCTGGCGGGCAGGCCGTAGCCCATGGTGCCCAAACCGCCCGAGGTCATCCAGCGGTTGGGGTCTTCAAAGCCCAAAAACTGCGCGGCCCACATCTGGTGTTGGCCGACTTCGGTGGTGATGTAGCGATCCATGCCCTTGGTCAGCGCTTCCAGCCGTTCCAGCGCGTGCTGCGGCTTGATAACGGTGGCAGAGTTCTTATAGGTCAAGCACTTGACGGCGCGCCATTCGGCAATCTGCGCCCACCATTTGGGCAGGGCAGCGCGGTTGGTCTTAGACCCGCGCGCGCGCCATTGGCGCAGCACCTCTTCCAAAACCAGCGTCACATCGCCGACAATGCCCACATCAACCCGCACCACCTTGTTGATCGACGAGGGGTCAATGTCGATATGCACCTTTTTGGAATGCGGGCTGAAATCTTTGATCCGGCCTGTGATCCGGTCATCAAAGCGCGCACCGATGTTGATCATCACATCACAGCCGTGCATGGCCAGATTGGCCTCATACAGCCCGTGCATCCCCAACATGCCCAGCCAGTTCTTGCCCGAGGCGGGATAAGATCCAAGCCCCATCAGGGTCGAGGTGATGGGAAAATCCGTCTCGGCCACCAGCGTGCGCAGCAAGGTGGATGCCGTGCGGCCGGAATTGATCACGCCGCCGCCGGTATAAAACACCGGCCGTTCGGCGGTTTCGATCAGGTCGACCAGTTTGGCAATCTGGTCCTCATCGCCGCGCACACGCGGTTGGTAATGCGAGGTTTTCGCCTCTTCGCGCGGGGTATAGGGGGCAGTGGCGAATTGCACGTCCTTGGGAATGTCGATCAGCACCGGGCCGGGGCGGCCATGGGTTGCGACATGAAAGGCTTGGTGAAGGGTTTCGGCCAGTTTGGCGGTGTCTTTGACCAGCCAGTTCATCTTGGTGCAGGGGCGGGTGATGCCCACGGTGTCAGCCTCTTGGAAGCCATCGGTGCCGATCATAAAGGTCGGCACTTGGCCGGAAATCACGATCAGCGGGATGGAATCCATCAAGGCATCGGTCAAGCCCGTCACAGCATTCGTAGCCCCCGGACCCGAGGTGACCAAGGCCACCCCCGGCTTGCCGGTGGAACGGGCATACCCTTCGGCCATGTGCACAGCACCTTGTTCATGGCGCACCAGAATGTGGCGGATGTCGCTTTGCTGGAAAATCTCGTCATAGATCGGCAGCACGGCCCCACCGGGATAGCCAAAGACCACCTCGACGCCCTGATCCTTCAGCGCCTGCACCACCATTCTTGCCCCGGTCATCTGCCGCATCGTCTCGTCCTTTATCTCAACAAAAAGCCCCCAAATCCGCTGGGGGCACGGCGTTTGCATTCTCTTGGTGGCCCATGTGACAGGCCGCCCCAATCAAAGACAAACCCCTTGGGTTTCTTCGCCATCGCTGGGGACACTAGGGTTGGGGTGCGGGGCCGTCAACCGCAAATCGACGCGAAAAATGTCGTG
>JBAXLX010000382.1:0-3297 GCA_037134595.1 Pseudomonadota bacterium | reverse complement strand
CCGGCCAAAGTGCCGTCTTCTGATAGGTATTAGTTGCCAATCCACCGCCTCGGCTGCGGTGTTCTTCCAAGAGCCCAGCCCAGCACAGGGGGCGCAGAATGCCGGTGTAGAGCTCACTTTCAACCCGCCATTGTTGTTCTCGGTCGCGGGTGACAGGGCCATAGAGTGCCACACAGAATTCGCCCAGGGAGACGCCATTCTCGGCCTCGATGTTCAGCACATTTAAACCGGCGTCCCAGTCGCGAAACGGCTCATGCTCAAACCGTGAATAGTAGCCGTGGTTCACGTTGAACAAGAAGAACGGCACAAGGAGTTCAAACAAGTCTTTGGGTTTTTCCACCAGCCCTTGACCTGTCTGACCCACCTTGGTCAAACGAAATGTGCCCTTGTAGTGACAGCCAAGATTGAGATCGATCAGCAAGTGGTGCAGCACTTCCAGTGGCCCGAAGTCATATTCGTTCAGCACCTTGTTGACGCTGTAGAGGTCAGCCACCGTCCAATGCGGCCAAACAAACGCCTCTGCCGCCCAGTTTACGAAGACCCGTTTGAAGGCTTTGGATGGCGTCAACGGGATTGCTCCCTGTTCGGCCACATAGGCCAAAATCAGCCGCGCCCCGCGAAAGACATGGGACTGGTCTAGGATGGCGACATCATCGGGTAGAGGCTTGAGGCGTATCATGAACACAAGGTGGCGTCGGTGGGTGTGCATGGCAAGACGCTGAAAGGGCTTGCGCTCGATATTTCTGCGTCCACTGCGCGGTGTCATAGAAAACTTCTTCAGATACTGAAGATGTTCGGGATGCATCGACGAGATCTGAAGGGGTAGGGCAGGGGCATAGCCCCTGGAAATTCTGCCAATTGTTGAAAAATACCTGTTTGCATTCAATAGCCTAATTTTTCACACCTTTGCAGGTGTAGCTTGGATCGCTCATGTAGGTTTTCAGGGTCGGATTTGGAACAATGCAGCCAAATGAAGTTGCAATATGCTGAGGTCGGCAGCGCCAATATAATAGGTCAACTTACCTACGGTCAAACATAGGGTGCTGGGTCGACCCTCACGATCGCAAACCGTGTGCTGTTTAGAGTTTATTTGTTCCCTCTTTGTGCGCCCGATAATCCTAAGTTGTTTAACTTTTCATGCGCAGATCGTCCATTCTCTGGTCGGATTGGCGCCCATATCTTGATGCCGCGCCATGATATCCAGAAGTTTTTATTACCTTAAGTTGTTTCGCATGGGCCAAGCTGCCGTCATACGTTGCCCGTCTACGACGCTGGGAAAAAGCGGGCCATCAATTTGCAATCGTCAGTGCGTCGCTTTCGCCTTCAAAGAATTGCATGTCCAAAACCTTTCGCACGCGGCCAAGCGGATAAAGCCTTTCATAGGCCGGCATTGAGGCCAAAAGGGCCTCGCCAAGATCAATCCCAAGGTTGCGCAGCGATTGGCCGAAGCGGGTGAGCGTGGGCGACAGAAATCGCACGGGCAGGCTGTCGCGCCCGATGATGCTGATATCGCGCCCGGGCAAAATGCCGTTTTCCATCAAGCCGCGATACAGGCCCACGGCCAGCGAGTCATCACTTAGAACAATGGCGGTGGGGCGCGGTGACAGGGCTAGCAGTTGCCGCGCCACCTCATGGCCGCCGATCTCGCCGGGATGCGAGCGCAAGGTGTTCGCGGCGGTTAAGGTCAGTCCGTTTTGGGCCATCGTGGCCGCAACGGCGGCGTGCAAGACATGGCCGAGGTTGATGTCATCAAGCGGCAGCGCTACGGCGATGTTGCGGTGACCGCGCTGCACAAAACGCTCCACGGCGCGGCGGCCGATCGCGTCAAAGTCGATATCAAGCCAGGATTGGCCGGCATCGGTCTGAGACCGGCCCAAGGTGACAAAGGGCAGGCGGCGGCTGGCCAAGAACGCGATGCGCGGATCCTCGCGCAGCGTGTGAGAGATGATCATCCCATCCACGAACCGCCGCAGCACCATGCGGCGCAGATATTGATCGGGATCTTCGCTGGCCGAACACAGCAAAACAATCAGATCCAGATGATGGCGATTGAGCACGGTCTGAACGCCATCAAAAACCGTTGTGAAGAAGTTGTCACCCTGCACATTGAACTGCGGGCCGGTCTGAACCATGAAGCCTATTGCTCCCGTCAGGCCACTGCGCAGGCTGCGGCCGGATTGGTTGGCGACATAGTTAAGGTCGCTTGCGGCTTGCAAGACCCGCTTGCGCGTGTCTTCATTCACATCCGGCCTGTCGTTCAGCGCCCGCGATACGGTGCCAATCGACAGGTTCAGATGATCCGCCAGACGTTTGATCCCAACCATCTAAGCCGCAGCCTCCTCATTCCCGCGTCCTTCTACTGCAAGCTTTGTCGTAACGCCAGTTGACACGAATCTTCTGAAGGTCCATCGTCGTAAACGTTTACGGCATATGTTTGCGCCTGAAGGCTGCTTCTGAAAAGGGGCCAGAACCGGGGAATGTCGGTGGTAGTTCGCGCAGTGTTGGCAGGATGTGGGGCAATGGCGCGTGGTTGGGTGAAAGCCCTGCACGAGCAGCCCGATTTGATCGGCCGGGTCGAGATCGTCGGTCTGGTGGATGTGAACCCCCAAGCCGCTTTGGCGCTGCGCGATGCCTTTGGCCTGATCCATGCGGTGACAGGCACCGATGTCGCCGAGGTTTTGGCGCGTACCAAGGCAGATCTGCTGTTTGATGTCGTGGTCCCCGAAGCGCGGTTGCAGGTTGTTTCAGCCGCTCTTCGCCAAGGCTGCCATGTTCTGTCGGAAAAACCTATGGCCACCTCGATGGCGCAGGCGCGTAAATTGGCAGACTTGGCGCGCGAAACGGGTCGCACCCACGCGGTGATGCAGAACCGCCGCTACAATGCCGGGGTGCGGCGCTTGCAGCGGCTTGTGGCCTCGGGTGAGCTTGGCACCCTGACAGCGGTTCACGCCGATTTCTTCATAGGCGCGCATTTTGGCGGCTTTCGCGAACAGATGCAGAATGTGTTGCTGCTTGACATGGCGATCCACACCTTTGACGGGGCGCGCTTCATGTCGGGCAAGACGCCGCTTGCCGTTTATTGCCACGAAAGCAATCCGGAAGGGTCGTGGAACACCCATGGTGCCGCCGCGAACGCCATCTTTGAGATGAGCGACGGAGTCATCTTTACCTATCGCGGCTCTTGGGTGGCCGAAGGTGCGCCGACAAACTGGGATTCCTCTTGGCGGATCATCGGTACCCAAGGCACGGTGCTGTGGGACGGTGCAGATCACTTCGAGGCGCGCGTTTTGGCCGGAG
>JBAXLX010000381.1:0-3309 GCA_037134595.1 Pseudomonadota bacterium | reverse complement strand
CCCCGTCGATCCCTTGATCCAGCATTGCTTTCGCTTGGGCCAAGGTCGTGATGCCGCCGTTCAGGCACAGGGTCAATTCGGGAAAGCGCTGTTTCATCGCCAGAACCAAAGGGTAATCCAGCGGCGGAATCTCGCGGTTTTCCTTGGGCGACAGGCCCTGCAACCAAGCTTTGCGGGCGTGGATGATGAAATGGGCTACACCCGCCGCAGCGACTGTTTCCAAAAAGCGCGGCAAGATGTCGGCGGGGGTCTGGTCATCCACCCCGATGCGGCATTTGACCGTCACGGGCACCGGGCTTTCGGCCTGCATGGCCGCCACACAGTCGGCCACCAGTGCGGGGCGTTCCATCAGCACCGCGCCAAAGCAGCCCGATTGCACGCGGTCAGAGGGGCAGCCGCAGTTGAGGTTGATCTCGTCATAGCCATAAGGCAGCGCCACCCGCACCGCCGCCGCCAGTTCCGCCGGATCGGACCCGCCCAGTTGCAAGGCCACGGGGTGTTCGACGGCATCAAATCCCAACAACCGCGCTGCATCGCCGTGCAGAATGGCGGCGGCGGTCACCATCTCGGTATACAGCATCGCGCGGCGGGTCATGTGGCGGTGAAAGACGCGGCAGTGCCGGTCTGTCCAATCCATCATCGGGGCCACCGACAGGCGGTGGGCCAAGGCAGGGGCAATAGCAGGCGTCATGAGCAAGGTCCGGCGCGAGGGCGACAGGCTCGCTATACTCCACCGCTCAGCGATGTCAAAGCGGATGACCCCTTTCGGGGCCTGCTTGCCCTTAGCCCCCCCCTCGTCTATCTAGGCGCAAAGGGGATTTCATGCGCATTCTCATCACAAATGACGACGGCATCAACGCGCCCGGCTTGGCCGTGCTGGAACAGATTGCCCTTAGCTTGGCCGGCCCCAAGGGCGAGGTCTGGGTGGTGGCCCCGGCCTTCGAGCAATCTGGCGTGGGCCATTGCATCAGCTACACCCATCCCACGATGATCGCCCAGCTTGGTCCGCGCCGCTATGCGGCCGAAGGGTCGCCCGCCGATTGCGTGCTGGCGGGGCTTTATCATGTGATGAAAGACCACAGGCCCGATCTGGTGCTGTCCGGGGTGAACCGTGGCAACAATGCGGGCGAGAATGTGCTCTATTCGGGCACCATTGGGGCGGCGATGGAAGCCGCCCTGCAAGGGATCAAAGCCATCGCCCTGTCGCAGTTCTTTGGCCCGCAAAATGCCAAGCTCGACGACCCTTACGAGGCGGCGCTGATCCACGGCGCGGGGTTGATCCAGCGCTTGCTGGACAAGGGCCTGTGGGACGAGGCCGATTACCGCCTGTTTTACAACGTCAATTTCCCCCCCCTGCCCGCAGCACAGGTCAAAGGCACCAAGGTCGCCACCCAAGGCTTTCGCCGCTACACCGCCTTTTCGCTGGAACCGCATGTCTCGCCCACGGGCCGGCAGTTTTTGTGGATCAAAGGGGGCGAGCAGGGCCGCGCCACGCTGCCCGGGTCAGATGTGACGGCCAATGTCGAAGGCTATATCTCGCTCACGCCCTTGCGCGCTGATCTGACCGCGCATGACCGCTTGACAGAGCTTGCCACCGCCCTCGCATGACCGACCAAGCCCAGCCCAATCCAGATACGGCTGACCCAGACACCGCAACGCCGCTGCGCCAGCGCTTGCTGGAAACGCTGCGCGCCTGCGGGGTGAGCGATGCGCGCGTTCTGGCCGCAATGGCGCGGGTGGATCGCAGGGCCTTTGTGCGCGGCGTCTTTGCGCCGCGCGCTTACGAGGATATGCCCTTGCCCATCTCATGCGGGCAAAGCATTTCGCAACCTTCGGTTGTGGGCATGATGACCCAGGCGCTGAATCCACATCGGCGCGACAAGGTGCTCGAAGTGGGAACAGGGTCAGGCTATCAGGCGGCAATCTTGAGCCTGTTGTGCCGAAGGGTCTATACCGTCGATCGCCACCGCGCCTTGATCGACGCAGCGCGCTTGGTGCTGTCTGAGCTTGGCTTGGCCAATATCACCGCCTTTACCGCCGATGGCAGCTTTGGCCTGCCCGACCAAGCGCCCTTTGATCGCATCCTTGTGACAGCCGCCGCCGAAGACCCGCCCGGCCCGCTCTTGGCGCAGTTGAAGATTGGCGGTATTATGGTTGTACCGGTCGGCCAGTCGGATAAGATGCAGACGTTGATCAAGGTCACGCGATTGGCCAGCGGCTATGAGTATGAAGAACTGCGACCGGTGCGCTTTGTGCCACTGGTCGAAGGTCTTGCGACAGAGTGACAAAAAGGCCCCGATCCACGGGCCGTTGTATTGGTTAGACGATTGGGGACTGACATGGAACCTCGGAAAAAATTTCAAAAGGCCAGACTTTTCTTTGCCCTGCCCGTTCTGGCAGGGTCGCTTTTGACGGCCTGTCTGCAGACCAAGGCGCTGGACTGGGATTTGCGCAACAATGGCGGGGCGACATCGGGCGCTGTGGAACAGGTGACGGGGGCACGGCCTGCGGCGGATGCGCAGGGCGTGATATCCTATCCGGGCCATCCGGTGGTCGTGGCAAGGCGCGGCGATACGGTTGCGTCGGTTGCCGCGCGGTTGGCCGTTTCGGAAGATCAATTGGCCGGCTACAATGCCCTTACGCCGACCTCGCCCTTGCGCGAAGGCGAGGTTCTGGCCCTGCCGACGCGCGTCGCCTCTGGCGGCGTGATGCCGGGAACAACCGCGGCCACGGGCGGGATTGATGTTGCAGCCATTGCCACCACAGCCCTGGACCGCGCGGACACCAGCACCCAAACCCAAGGCTCCACCATCGGCAACACTCCTGCGCCCAAGGCGGGGGCCCTGCCCTTTGCCACGCAAGGCTCTGGCCCCGAACCTGTGCGCTATCAGGTCAAGCGCGGCGAGACAGCCTTTACCATCGCACGCAGTTTCAACATTCAAGCCAAAGCACTTGCCGATTGGAACGGGCTTGGCCCCGACCTGTCGGTGCGCGAGGGGCAGATCGTGATCATCCCGACCCCCGCCGATCTGTCGCGCCTGCCTGCCGAGCAGACGGTCGATGCCACCCCGCCCGGACAAGGCTCGCCCACGCCCAACCCGCCGTCTTCGAAAGAACCGCTGCCCGACGAGAAAACCGTCACGGCCGCTGAAGCCGCCAAACAGCCCACCCCTGCCCCCGATCTGGGCAGCGAGCGCACGGCAGCCTCGGCCACGGCGATGGGAATGCCGGTCGAGGGGAAAATCTTGCGCGCATGGGATGGCAAGACCAGCCAAGGCATTGATATTGCCGCCGCTGCTGGCGCACCTG
>JBAXLX010000380.1:0-3330 GCA_037134595.1 Pseudomonadota bacterium | reverse complement strand
CGTGCTTCTGTTGGGCCTCAAACGCTCCGGTCAAAAACTGTCGGCATTTTGGGTGCCTACAGGGGCGCTGTACTTTCCCCTGCAAGCTTTGGCCGCCTATAAGGCCGCTTACGAAATGCTGGTCAAACCGTTCTTCTGGGACAAAACCGCCCACGGCGCATTCCACCCATCCCTCACCCTTAGCGCAGCTTCAATTCGCCCGCATCCACCCGCAACCGCGTCTCGTAGGCCTTTGAAATATGCGCCTTAAGCGCGCCGTAGGCGGCATCGCCATCGCGGGCTTCAATCGCGGCCACGATCCCCTCATGCTCGGCCAAGGCGGGGCCATCGCGGCCTACGGCGGCGAAAGAGGTGTTGGTCATCAGCGCCATGGACCGATGCACCAAATCCAGTTGCTGCACCAAAAAGCGGTTGTGGCTGGCCAGATGGATCTGCTTATGAAACCGCTTGTTGGCCCGCGACAGCGCACGCGGATCACCGCCCAACAGGGCCATATCCTCACCCAGCATAGATCGCAGCACGCGCACCTCTTCATCGGTCGCATGGCGGGCGGCCAAACGCGCCGCCAAGCCCTCTAGCTCGGATCGCACCGCGTAAAGTTCGGCCAGTTGGTTATGGTCTAACGAGGCCACGATCAAACTGCGCCCGTCGCGCGTCAGCATGGATTGGGTTTCCATGCGCTGCAACGCCTCGCGCACCGGTGTGCGGCTGACGCCGAAGCGGTCGGCCAGATCGGATTCCACCAAGCGGTCGCCGGGGCGGTACACGCCCGCCTCGATCGCCTCTAAGATCAGTGTATAGGCATCTTTGGCCATAAAACCCCCCGTTTTTGGCCCAAAGCCTAGCGAAGCGCGCCCCAAGGCACAACCCATGGACGCGAGGCCCCGCGCAAGCTACATCTGCCCCATGCGCGATACATTCTCACATATCAAAACTTGGGTCTTCGACCTCGACAACACGCTTTACCCGCCGCAGTTTCGCCTGTTCGACCAGATCGAGGGGAAGATGACCGTTTGGGTGATGCGCGAATTGGGCGTGGGCGCGACCGAGGCCAACCGCCTGCGCCAGCACTATTGGGATACCTACGGCACCACGCTTGCGGGCTTGATGCGCGAACACGGCGTTAATCCCGCCCCCTATCTGACCGAAGTGCATGACATCGACTTTTCGGTGCTGCCCGCCGACCCCGCCTTGGCCGCGGCGATTGCCGCCCTGCCCGGACGGCGGATCGTCTATACCAACGGCAGCGCGCCCTATGCCCGTCAGGTGTTGCAGGCGCGCGGGCTAGATGGTCTGTTTGACGCGGTCTACGGCATTGAAGAGGCAGGCTTTCTGCCCAAACCCGAACGCGCCGCTTTTGAGGTGATCTTTGCCGCCGATGGCCTTGATCCCCCGACTGCCGCCATGTTCGAGGATGACCCGCGCAACCTTGCCGCCCCCCATGCCATGGGAATGCGCACGGTGCATGTCGCGCCCAAGCCGCTCAAAGCGCTGCACATCCACCACCACACCGACGATCTGGCAGGATTCTTAGCCAAAGTGATCTGACCCCTTCGCTTTGCCGCCTGCGCGACCTAGATATGCACGCAGTGGAGGCGACCATGTGCAAGACAGCAGACATCCTTATTTCCGGCGGCGGGGTCGCGGGCCTGACCGCAGCGGCGGCCTTCGGCAGCGCTGGCTTTGACGTGCTGTGCATCGAACCCACCCCGCCCGTGACCGAGGCCGCAGCCCCCGGGGCCGATCTGCGCACAACCGCCTTTCTGACCCCCTCCATCGCGGTGCTCCAAGCCGCAGGCCTGTGGGACCGCTTGGCCCCCCAAGCGACCGCCTTGCAAATCATGCGAATCGTCGATGCAGGCGGCAAAGTGCAAGAACCCCGCCAGATCAAAGACTTCGACGCCAGCGAAGTCTCTGACCAGCCCTTTGGCTGGAACCTGCCCAACTGGCTGCTCCGACGCGAGATGCTGGCGCGTCTGGACGAATTGCCCAACGTCACCTTGCGCACCGGTGTGTCCACCAGCGGCCTTGTGACGCGCCAAGACGAGGCGCATGTGACCCTGTCAGACAGCACCCAAGTGGCGGCGCGCTTGGTGATTGCCGCCGATGGGCGCAATTCCACCATGCGCGCGGCGGCGGGCATAGGTGTGAAAACCCTGCGCTACGGGCAAAAGGCCCTGACCTTTGCCGTCACCCACCTTGTGCCGCACCAGAATATCTCGACCGAAATCCACCGCTCCGGCGGCCCCTTCACGCTGGTGCCCCTGCCCGACATCGACGGCAAACCCGCCTCTGCCCTGGTCTGGATGGAACGCGGGCCCGAAGCGCTGCGCCTGTCAACCCTGCCCCCCGAAGCCTTCGAGGCCGAGATCAACGCCCGTTCTTGCCTGATCTTGGGGCCCCTGACGCTGGCCTCTAAACGGATGGTCTGGCCCATGATCGCCCAACTGGCCCACAGAATGTCGGCCCAACGTGTGGCGCTGATGGCCGAAGCCGCCCATGTCGTGCCCCCCATCGGCGCACAGGGCTTGAACATGAGCCTCGCCGATCTGGCCTGCCTGCTAGACCTCGCCCAAACCCTGCCCTTGGGCAGTGATCAGATGCTGCAAACCTACCACCGCCACCGCCATGCCGAAGTAACCGCCCGCGTCTTGGGCATCGACGCGCTCAACCGCGCCTCGATGGCGGAATTTCCCCTGCTGCGCGATTTGCGGGCGGCCGGGCTAAACCTGTTGCACGGTATCGCGCCCATCCGCCGCACGCTGATGCGGGCAGGTCTTGGCCTGCGCTAGCAGCGCTTGGCCCAAGCGCAAAAGCCTCCGGCGGGAGTATTTCGACAAAGGGCAAGAGCAAGCGGACCTACTTGCCCTTGCTCTTTGCCCCAATACTCCCCGCGGAGCGTCCAAGGCCGGCATAGGGGAATGCCGGCCTTCGCAATGCCCTTAGGCCGGCATCGCGGCATCCAAGGCCGAGGTCAGGCGTGCCACCGTCGCGGGCACGTCTTTCAGCTTATCCAGCCCAAACAGACCCAGCCGGAAGCTGCGATAATCCGCCCCCTCACCCACCTGCAACGGCACGCCTGCGGCGATCTGATAGCCTGCTGTGCGAAACTTCGCCCCCGTCTGGATATCGGCATCTTCGGTAAAGCTCACCACCACACCCGGCGCGGTAAAGCCGTCGGCTGCCACCGAAACCACCCCGCGCGCCGACAAAAGCGCGCGCACCTGACGGCCCAGCTCCCATTGCGCGGCCTTTGCCGCCTCAAACCCCATGGCTTTGGTTTCCAGCATCGCATCGCGGAAGGCGACGATGGCATCGGTGGGCATGGTG
>JBAXLX010000379.1:0-3357 GCA_037134595.1 Pseudomonadota bacterium | reverse complement strand
GCCGCCGCCTATACCGCCGTCGACAAGGCCGAGAGTGACGAGGCCACCGCCCAAACCGTCAACGGCGCAGCCCCTACAGCGATGGCTGCGCGGTGTGCCGATTTGGATATTCCGTTTTTGCACATCTCGACCGATTACGTCTTTGACGGCGCGGGCACCCTGCCGTTTGCGCCCGATCATCCAACCGCGCCGCGCAATGCTTATGGGCGCAGCAAACTGGCCGGCGAAGAGGGCATCCGTGCGGCCAAAGGGGGGCATCTGATCTTGCGCACCTCTTGGGTTGTGTCGGCGCATGGCGCAAACTTTGTCAAAACCATGCTCCGCTTAGGGGCAAGTCGCGACAGCCTGAACGTGGTTGCCGATCAGATCGGCGGACCGACCCCTGCGGGTGATATCGCTGACGCCCTGATTGCGGCTGCGCTGGCGATGGTGCAGGGGGCCAAGGGTGGCACGCATCACTTTTCAGGTGCGCCAGATGTGTCTTGGGCGGATTTTGCGCGGGCGATTATGGCGCAGGCGGGGTTAACTTGCCAGATCAACGACATTGCGACCACCGCCTATCCAACCCCTGCGGCGCGGCCCCTGAATTCTCGGCTGGACTGCAGCGGATTTGAGGCAGAGTTTGGCATTTGCCGGCCGGATTGGCGGCTGGGATTGAAATTGATTTTACAGGAGCTTATCGCATGACACGCAAAGGCATTATTCTGGCGGGCGGTTCAGGATCGCGGCTTTGGCCGATCACGCTTGGCGTGTCAAAGCAGCTTTTGCCCGTCCATGACAAGCCGATGATCTACTATCCGCTCTCGGTGCTGATGCTGGCCGGTATCCGCGAGATTGCGCTGATTACCACGCCCGAAGACCAGCCCGCCTTTATCCGCCTGCTGGGCGATGGGTCGCAGTGGGGGTTAAGCCTGACCTATATCATCCAACCCTCGCCCGATGGCTTGGCGCAGGCTTATATTTTGGCCGAAGATTTCCTTGCGGGCAGCCCCTCGGTCATGGTGCTGGGCGATAACATCTTTTTCGGCCACGGCCTGCCAGAAGTGCTGGCCGCAGCTTTGGCGCAAACGGTGGGCGGCACGGTGTTTGGCTACCGCGTGTCTGACCCTGAACGCTACGGCGTGGTCAAGTTTGATGCCAAGGGCACCGTGGAGCAAATCATCGAAAAGCCCGAGGTGCCGCCGTCGAATTTCGCCGTCACGGGGCTTTATTTTCTGGATGGCAGCGCGCCAGAGCGGGCCAAGGCGATTAAGCCCTCGCCGCGTGGAGAGCTGGAAATCGTCGACCTGCTAGAAACCTATTTGGCGCAAGGCACCCTAAGCGTTCAAAAAATGGGCCGCGGCTTTGCTTGGCTGGATACCGGCACGCATGGCAGCCTGTTGGATGCGGGCAACTTCGTGCGCACGTTGGAAGCGCGCCAAGGCTTGCAAGTGGGCTGCCCTGATGAAATCGCCTTCCGTGCGGGATGGATCGACAGCGCCGCCCTTGCCGCACGGGCCGCGCTGTTTCGCAAGAATGATTACGGCAGATATCTGGTGAGCGTTCTCAACGACAAAGACTAACTCACGCGGCCTTTGGGCGGCGGATTTTATCGGCGGCTTCAACCACCAAGGGGCGCAGGCCTTGGCCGCCGCCGTCCAGCACCTCGAACAGGTGTTTGCGCATACGCGGTTCCCAGAAGTCGTTGATATGGCTGGTCAGGCCTGCCAAACCTTCATCATGGGGTTTGGATTCCATGAATTTGGCGATCTGGTTGGCCATGTAGATCAGCTTGGCGTGGGCGTCATGCGACATGGGGGGCTCCTAAGCTTAGGCCACCGGACAGGCGGCTGTCATGGGTGAAAACTTCAAAACGATCAGGGCGGGCAAGGGCGATCAGGGTGATGCCCGCAGCCTGCGCCATGCTGACAGCCCGCGCCGTGGGGGCAGAGACGGCAATCAGCACGGGCGCGCCCAAGGCTGCCACCTTTTGCACCATATCAATCGACACGCGCGAGGTCAAAACAACGGCCCCCATGGGCTGTGTTCCCGCCCGCGCCATGCAGCCCACCAGCTTATCCAGCGCATTGTGACGGCCCACATCTTCGCGCACGGCCAACAGCGCCCCGTTCCAGAACCCCGCCGCATGCACGGCGCGGGTGGCATCGTGCAAGGGCTGCGCATCGGGCAAAGCGGCGATTGCGGCACGCACCTGTGCGGGGGTCATCGGGAAATCCACCGTCACGGCGGGCAATTCGCGCATCGCTTCGTCCAACGAATCAATCCCGCATAGGCCGCAGCCCACGGGCCCCGCCATGGTGCGGCGGCGCTTGGCCAAGCGGGCCTCTGCCTGCGGGGTGACCCAGATTTGCACGTCGATTCCCTTGACGGTATCGACCACCTCGACCGACAAAATCTCGGCAGGTTGGGCCAGACCTTCGGTCATGGCAAAACCGTAGGCAAAATCCTCCAGATCGGCGGGGGTTGCCATCATCACGGCTTGGGTGGACCCGTTGAACGATAGGGCCACCGCCACCTCTTCGGGCAGCACGCGGCTGCCCGAACCCACCAGCGCGCCCGGCCCAAAGGCCAGACGCGGCAGGGGGGAGTGGGTTGTCATCACTCGGCCGCCGGAAGGATGCGGCGCGACAGTGTGGCTTGGGCGGTGTATTCCTGCTGCCACTCGGTCGGGCCGTTGGAGGACCCCACTTGCACCGCTGTCACCTTATATTCCGGACAATTGGTCGCCCAATCGGAATAATCGGTGGTGATCACATTGGCTTGAGTGTCGGGGTGGTGGAAGGTGGTATAGACCACACCGGGCAAAACACGGTCCGTGATCTGCGCATGCAGCGTGGTTTCGCCCGAGCGTGATGCCAGCTTGACCCAATCGCCATCCTTGATCCCGCGCACTTCGGCATCCGAGGGGTGGATTTCCAGCACATCTTCCGCGTGCCAGACCACGTTCGAGGTGCGCCGTGTCTGCGCGCCGACGTTGTACTGGCTTAAGATACGGCCCGTGGTCAACAGCAGCGGGAAGCGGGGGCCGGTGCGTTCATCGGTCGCGATATATTCGGTGTTGATGAACTTGCCCTTGCCGCGCACAAAGCCGTCGACATGCATCAGCGGCGTGCCTTCGGGGGCTTTTTCGTTGCAAGGCCATTGCACCGAGCCCATGGTTTCGAGCTTTTCGTAGCTGACGCCGGCAAAAGACGGCGTGGTCAGGGCGATTTCGTCCATGATCTGGCTGGGATGGGTATAGGTCCAATCGGCACCCATCGCATTGGCGAACATTTGGGTCACTTCCCAATCGGCATAGCCTTGGCGCGGGGCCATCACCTTGCGCACGCGGTTGATGCGGCGTTCGGCATTGGTAAA
>JBAXLX010000378.1:0-3372 GCA_037134595.1 Pseudomonadota bacterium | reverse complement strand
CGTTTACTGGATGCCGCGCGAGGGGCGTGGGGTGCCCAAGCGCGGGTGCAATTTGCCTGCGATAAGGTAAGCCGCCCCCATCAGGGCGCCGCTGGCGGCGAAGATGGCGGCTGTTGGGGCCACGGCCAGAACGGCCCAAGCCATGCCAGGGGTGACCACAGAAGACACGTCGCGAAAGCTGGAATAGATGGCCGACATCTCGGTGCGTTCAGAAGGTTTGACTGACATCAGGAACGGCAAGCCGCCGATCACATCCAGCGTGACCAGCATGGTCGAGGCCGTCATCAGCGCCAAGACCGTCAGCCAGGGCCAAGGGGCCACCAGCGAGGCCAGCACGAACAAGCCGCCACAGACGGCAAAGGCGCGCCTGACCGACAGGCGCACCGACGCGCGGCGGGCGAATTTCAGCAGCACCGGTGAGAGAAACAAAATGGCGTTGGAAATCGACAGGGCGGTGCCGCCGACGTTCTTGCCCAAGCCCTGCTCGATGCAGAAATAGGGCAGATAGACCACATAGACCCACCAGCCGGTCGAACGGATCACCGCAAAGGCCCAGCCCGCGATCAGGCGCGGTTGGGCGAAGAAGCGGCCCAGATAGGCCAAGGGATTGACCGCAGGCCCCCGCGCACGCGCGATGGCCTTGCCATTGCCCATCCGCAGCACCCAAAACAGCACCAGCAGCGCCACGGCAAAGCTGCCCGCCATCAAAAAGGGCGCAGGCCGCCACAGCGAATGCAGCCAGACCCCCAGCATCGGCCCGACCGCCCAAGGCGTGGCCGCAAAGAACATCTGCAGGCTTTGGCTGCGGCCCAGATTCTCGCGGTCGACATAGTCCAGCACATAGGCGTTGAAGCACACAAAGGTCGTGGCCGTGGCCATGGCATTGGCCATAAGCGACAGGGTTACCGACAGCGGCGTGCCCACAAAGGCCAGCCCCATGCCGACAAAATACAAGCTGCAACCGCCGGTATACATCCAGCGCCGTGGCACCAGCTGTGTGGCCCAAGGCACCAGCAGGCCCCAGATCATCGAAATCAGCCCGACGATGAAATAGGCCTTTGACGACCCGACCGTCGAGCCCATCGCATCATGCACAATCAACGGCATAACCGAGATGAGCGAACCGCGTACGCAAGATTCAAGCCCGTTGAGGGCGGCGAAATGCCAAAGGGCTGGGGTGCGCGGCACGGGGATGTGGTCGATAGGCATAGCGGTTGATGGCATAGCAGTGGCTGTCCGTCTGGCCTTGATGCGACCGTAGGGGTCAGTCTGCGACGGTTTTGGCCTGTGAGAGGTGATCCAGCAGGCGGCCTCGCGCCTCGGGCAGGGGCGCGGTGCTGTCGGGGCGGGTGAGCGCACGGGAGAGGAAATGGCCTGTGATGGCCAGAGCTTCGGCCACCTCGGCGGGGGTTCCATCGGCCAAGGTCAGCACGCGGGGCAGCGGCAAAAGGCGCGAAGCCCAGTCGCCTGCCGCGGCGCGGGCCACGGCGCGGCCTGTGCGCGGTGAGATATAGGCCAAGTCTTGCGTCACCCCCGTCAGCGCGCAAGAGCTTAGGTCAAGGCCGTAGCCCATATCTTCGAGCAAGCGCAGCTCCCATGTCAGGTAGGGCACCGGCCAAGCGCCGCCCCTTTCCAACAGGTCCAGCAGGGCCACGGTTTGGGCATACAGGGCGGGGTGCGGGTCGCGTTCGGGCAGGGCGTGGTGCAGCAGGGCGCAGATGGCATTCAAGGCCGACAGCGCGCCACGGTCGCCCATGAGCGCGGCGCGGGCGTGCAGGGGTTCGGCGCGAAAGGAACCCATGTGATCCTCCAAGCGGGCGTGCCATGTCACCGCCAGTTGCGCGCCGGGCTGCAAAACGCCAGCCATGCGCCTTGATCCGCCGCCGCGCACCACGCCAAGGTGGCGGCCATGCGCCGCTGTGAACACCTCGATGATCGCGGAGCTTTCGCCGTGCGGGCGCACGGACAAAAGGGCCCCTTCGTCTTGCCATTCCATGGCAGCACTATCGCGCGGGCTTGGGCGGGGGGCAAGACGGGGCTTGCGGTGGCCGGGCAATCTGGCAGGGTGAGGCGATGATGTCACGGTTGGTTGCCCTGTTGATCGGAGCTTTTGCGCTGGCCGCTTTGCGCGGGCAGTTTGATGGCTTGCCCTATGCGCCCTTGGCCGACAGGCTTTGGGTCATGGCGGGGTATTTTGCCGTTTTGACCAATCTTGGCGTGGCAGGGATGATGTTTGCCGTGGCTAAGGGCTGGCGGATGAGTGGGGCCAATGGGGCCGCAATGTTGGGGGCGGTGGGCCTTGTGGCGGCTGCATATCTCTCCCGTTCTGGAGCATGTCAGGGCCAGAGCCTGCGTCTTGGTGGGCGGACAAAGCCCTGCACCTTGGGGTGCCCTTGGCCGTGGGCCTGTGGTGGCTGGCCTTTGCCGACAAAAGGGTCAACAGTGCCGCCCTGCCCACCCTGATCGCCTGGCCCGCTGGGTATTGTGTCTACGCGCTGGTGCGGGGATACTTTGCGGGGCCTGAACACGCCATAGCCTCGGGCGGGGATTTCTTGTGGATCGTGGAATTTGTCAGCGGTCTTCTCGGCTATCTACTGGCTTTTGTTGTCGCGGGCTTTCGCATCGGGTCAGCCTGAAAGCCCGTCTTGGTCGAGCAAGGTGCGCCCCTGACGGTCTTCCAATTCAATCACCCACAAGTCGCGGTCGCGGGATTTTTGACGCGCCAAAAGCGCGTCGACCTCGGTTTCGGGCCCCTCGGTCAGGGGAACCCAGATGCGGGCATTGGCCGACAGATCAAAGCTGCGCTGAAAGGCGCGGGCTTGGCCGTCAAGCGTGGCGACCTTGACCACAACCGCCCCCGCCGTGGCATCACCCTTTTGGGTGACGTAAGCCGCAATCTCGGCCAAGCGCAGGCGGGTCATATAGGCCGATACCCAAAGGCCACTGGCCAAGCGCGGGGTCATGACACACCTATTTCGGCAGGTTGCCATCTTTGAAATCAAGGCCCATTTCGCTGTAGCGTTCGGGTTCTTCCAGCCAATTCGGGCGGACCTTGACCTCTAGGAACAAATGCACCGTGCGCTCCAGAAAGGCCGAGATTTCGGCGCGCGCGGCGGTGCCGATCGACTTGATCGTCTCGCCTTTGTTGCCCAGCACAATGCCTTTATGGCCATCGCGGGCGACATAGATGATCTGGTTGATCTTGGCCGATCCATCGGGCTGATCCTCCCAGTTTTCGGTTTCGACCGGCAACTGGTAGGGCAGTTCTTCATGAAGGCGCAGGGTCAGCTTTTCGCGGGTCATCTCGGCGGCGAGGCCGGCGTTGAGTGCCATCGGCTTCTCGCAGAAGACATGCTTGCCCGCGCGCAGGGC
>JBAXLX010000377.1:0-3382 GCA_037134595.1 Pseudomonadota bacterium | reverse complement strand
TGATCCGTCGAAACGCCCCGCCGGCATTTCCGACGCCGAGATGGAGCGTCGTCTTGGTGCCCTGCGTGCCGCCAAGGCGCGTGAGCAGGAAGACGCCGCCAAGCGCGCCGAGGATGAGCGTCAGCGGGATGAAGACCGCCAGCGCCGCCGCGCCGAGATTGAGGCGAAGGAACGCGAAGAGCGTGCCGCTGCCGATGCGCGCCGCCAAAAGGCCGAAGATGAAGAGGCCGCCCGCCGTGCCGAGGCTGAGGCCCGCGTTGCAGCCGCCGCCGCTCGCAAGGCGGATGTGTTGGGAACAAAGCCGCGCTCAACCACGCCGCCGCCGGAAAAACCAGCAGCCGCTGCGGAAAAGCCGGCCAGCAAAGAGACCACCACCGCCGCACAACCCGCAGCAGCGCCTGAGGCAGAGAATAACCGCTCGTCTGCGCCCGTTGGGGCCAAGCCGGGCCTGTCTGTGCGCAAGACCGACCGAGAGCGCGACGAACGCGCCACCGACCGGGATCGCGGCAAGACCAAGGGCGACGAAGGCCGCCGCTCGGGCAAGCTGACGCTGTCGGATGCCACCGCGGATGAGGGTGGTCGTCAACGCTCGCTCGCCGCGATGAAGCGCAAGCAGGAAAAGGCACGGCAAAAGGCGCTGGGTCTGGGTCTGAAACCCGAAAAGCAAGTGCGTGATGTGCAGTTGCCGGAAACCATCGTGGTTTCCGAACTGGCGAACCGCATGGCGGAACGGGCGGCGGACGTGGTCAAATCGCTCATGAAAATGGGCATGATGGTCACGATGAACCAGGCCATCGACGCTGATACCGCCGAACTGGTGATCGAAGAATTCGGCCATAAGGCCGTGCGCGTGTCGGACTCTGACGTGGAACAGGCGATTGAGTCGGTCAATGACCGCTCCGAGGACCTGCAAACCCGTCCGCCGATCGTCACGATCATGGGCCATGTTGACCACGGCAAAACCTCGCTTCTGGATGCGATCCGCAAGGCAAACGTTGTGTCGGGCGAAGCCGGTGGCATCACCCAGCACATCGGTGCTTATCAGGTGCGGACTCCGAATGGCGCGTTGGTGTCCTTCCTTGACACCCCCGGCCACGCGGCCTTTACCTCGATGCGGGCCCGTGGCGCGCAGGTGACGGATATCGTGGTGCTGGTGGTTGCGGCAGATGACGCCGTGATGCCCCAGACGATTGAGGCGATTGCCCACGCCAAGGCCGCCAAGGTGCCGATGATCGTCGCCATCAACAAAATCGACAAGTATGAGGCCAATCCGCAAAAGGTGCGGACAGACTTGCTGCAACACGAAGTTGTCGTGGAACAGATGTCGGGCGACGTTCAGGATGTCGAAGTTTCGGCCAAGACCGGCAAGGGTCTGGACGACTTGCTTGAGGCGATTGCCCTCCAAGCCGAACTGCTGGAATTGCGCGCCAACCCGAACCGTTCGGCTATTGGTGCCGTGATCGAAGCCAAGCTGGATGTGGGCCGTGGTCCCGTCGCGACAGTTCTGGTGCAGAATGGCACGCTGCGCAAAGGCGACATCTTCGTTGTCGGCGAACAATGGGGCAAGGTCCGCGCGCTGATTAACGACAAGGGCGAAACCGTCGCCGAAGCCGGACCTTCGGTTCCGGTCGAAGTGTTGGTCCTGAACGGCACGCCGCATGTCGGTGATGTGCTGAACGTGGTCGAAACCGAAGCGCAGGCCCGCGAGATTGCGGAATACCGCGAAAAGGCGACCAAGGACAAACGTGCCGCCGCGGGTGCTGCCACCACGCTGGAACAGCTTATGGCCAAGGCCAAGGCGGATCAGTCGGTCGCGGAACTGCCGGTTCTGGTCAAGGCCGATGTGCAAGGCTCTGCCGAAGCCATCGTTCAGGCGCTGGAAAAGGTCGGCAATGCCGAAGTGCGCGTGCGTGTGCTGCATTACGGTGTGGGCGCGATCACGGACTCCGACGTTGGTCTGGCCGAGGCGTCGAATGCCCCGATCATCGGCTTCAACGTGCGCGCAAATGCGACGGCCCGGTCATCGGCCCAGCAAAAGGGCGTTGAAATCCGCTATTACTCGATCATTTACGACTTGATCGACGACATCAAGAAAGCGGCCTCTGGTCTGCTGAAGGCCGAAGTGCGCGAAAACTTCATTGGTTATGCGCGGATTCAAGAAGTCTTCCGCATCACCGGCATCGGCAACGTCGCGGGCTGCTTGGTCACCGAAGGCATCGCCCGCCGCTCTGCCGGGGTGCGCTTGCTGCGCGACAACGTGGTTATCCACGAAGGTACGCTCAAGACGCTCAAACGGTTTAAGGATGAGGTCAAAGAGGTCCAGTCCGGTCAGGAATGCGGTATGGCCTTTGAACGCTACGAAGATGTGCGCGCAGGCGACGTCATCGAAATCTTTGAGCGTGAGGAATTCCAGCGCACGCTGGCGTGATCCTTGCCGAAATAATGCCAAAAGGCCCGCAGCGATGCGGGCCTTTTGCTTTTGCGGCGGCGCGTCTTGATCTGCCGGACATGAAAAAGCCCTGCCGTTTGAGACAGGGCTGATCAACGCGATGTGGTTAGGATCAGGAGGCGCGGGCTTGCGCCACGGGATAGCCGACAAAGGTTTTCTCATCGACCTTCACGACAATCTTACCATCCGCCAACTGGCTGACGAAAAGCCCCTGAATGGACACGCAACTGCCGATGCTGATGGTGCGGATCATGGTCGTTTTTCCCCCCGGAAAACGCAATCTTGCTTTGAACGCTAATCTACGACTCTTTAGCCATAAATCCACCACAAATTGTTCACATTTGCGGAACACATCCTAATGAATGGGTACTCTCTCGACGCGAGCGGGTAAAATGCCCCAAAGGTTTGGGGGTCTTGCGTCAAAGCCAATCGCGCAGGATGGGGATCAGCGGGATGTCTGCGGGCGGCATGGGATAGTCCTTCAGCGCATTGGGCCGCACCCAGGCCAAGGTCTGTCCTTCTTGCCCCTGCGGCGTGCCCTCCCAGCGACGACAGGCGAAGAGCGGCATGAGCAAGTGAAAGTCGGCATAGCTGTGGCTGGCAAAGGTCAGCGGGGCCAGACAGCTTTGCCAAGTGCCGATGCCCATCTCTTCCTTTAACCCACGGATCAGGGCGGCCTCGGGGGTTTCCCCGGACTCAACCTTGCCGCCGGGGAATTCCCACAGCCCGGCCAGAGACTTACCCTCAGGCCGTTGCGCCAAAAGCACGCGGCCATCGGCGTCGATCAAGGCGACAGCAGCGACGAGGACGATCTTCAAGACCGGTAATCCGCGTTGATCTCAACATAGCGGTTGGTCAAATCACAGGTCCAAACCGACCGCGCCGCGCGTCCCAGACCCAGATCAACGGCGATCACGAGTTCGGGTTGCAGCA
>JBAXLX010000376.1:0-3403 GCA_037134595.1 Pseudomonadota bacterium | reverse complement strand
CTCGCCGTTCAGCATCGGGTTGGCGATGATCGATAAGACCAGTTGCGCGAAATCGTCCGGTCGCCCGAATCGGCGGGGAAAAATCGCGTCGCTGGTGATGGCATCGACCACCTCGGGGGGCACCTCGCTGGCCATGGGCGTGGCAAACAGGCCGGGGGCGATCGCCATAACCCGCACGCCTTTTGCGGCAAACTCTCGCGCTGCCTGCAAAGTCAGCGCGACAATGGCGCCTTTTGAGGCGACATAGGCCCCCTGCCCCACCTGCCCCTCGTAAGCTGTGATCGAGGCGGTGTTGATCACAATCCCCCGCGCGCCTTCCTCGTCCAAAACCTCAGCCGCCATCATGCGGGCGGCGGCCTTGGTCATCACCGAGACGGTGCCCAAAAGGTTGACGTTGATCACTTGGGCAAAGCGCGCCATGTCCACCGGCCCATCGCGCCCGACCAGACGCATTCCACCGGGCACCCCCGCGCAGTTGACGACAATGCGCGCCACCCCGTGGGCATCTTCGGCCCCCGCTAGTGCCGCCAAAACCGCAGCCTCATCCGTCACGTCGCAGGCAAAGCCCAAGCCGTCAAAGCCCGTCACATCGCGGTCAAGCACGGCCACCTTGGCCCCAGCGCGCACCAAGGCCAGTGCTGTTGCCAGCCCCAAGCCCGACCCGCCGCCTGTGACCAAAGCGGCCAACCCTGTGATCTTCATGCCACCCCCCGTGCGAGCACTGCCTTAGACGGCCTCCAACAACCCGCGCCCTTTCAGCAAGGGGTCCACCCCCGGCATCTTGCCGCGAAAACGGGTGTAGAGCACCTCGGCCTCTTCCGACCCGCCCGCCGACAGAATGAACTTTTCCAGACGCGCGGCGGTGGCGGGGTCAAACGGATCGCCGGTTTCTTCAAAGGCAGCAAAGGCGTCGGCGTCCATCACCTCTGACCACATATAGCTGTAATAGCCCGAGCTATAGCCATCGCCCGACATAGAATGGGCGAAGTGCGGCGTGGCGTGGCGCATTCTGATCGCGCGGGGCATGCCAAGGCTTTCCAGAACCTCTGCCTGCTTTTGCATCGGATCAGCAGGGGCCGCCCCCTCGTGAAACGCCAGATCGACCAAGGCCGACGAGACAAATTCCACCGTGGCAAAGCCCTGATCATAGGTGCCCGCCGCCAGCAAGCGTTGCAGCAGATCGGCGGGCATCGCAGCGCCCGTCTGATAATGGCGGGCGTGCTTTTCCAAGACCTCGGGCACCTCCAGCCAATGTTCGTAAAGCTGGCTGGGCAGTTCCACAAAATCGCGCGCCACATTGGTGCCCGAGATGAAGCCATAGGTCACATCCGACAACATCTGATGCAAGGCATGGCCGAATTCGTGAAACAACGTGCGCGCATCGTCAAAAGACAACAGGCAGGGATCGCCCTTGGCAAAGTTGCACACATTCACCACGACAGGCCGCTGATCGCCCCCCAAGCGGCGCTGCGGGCGGATATCCGAACACCACGCGCCCGAGCGTTTTGATCCCCGCGCATAGTAATCGCCGATAAAGACGGCGATGTGGCGGCCCTGCCGTGTCACCTCCCAAGCGCGGCAGTCGGGGTGGTAGAGCGGCACGTCAAGGGGGGCAAATTCCAGCCCGAACAGGCGGGTGGCACAGTCAAACATCGCACCCAACATCGCCTCTAGCCCAAGGTAAGGCTTCAAGACCGCCTCGTCCAAGTCATGCTCGGCCAAGCGGCGCTTTTCGGAGTAATAGCGCCAATCCCAAGCCTCCAGCAGGCCAGCGATGCCGTCAGCCTGCAGCATGGCTTCCAGCACAGCACCGTCGGCCAGCGCCTTGCGCTTGGCGGGTTCCCACACGCGCATCAACAAATCGCGCACGCGGGCTGGGGTTTTGGCCATTTCAGGTTCCAGCTTGTAATCGGCAAAACTGGCGTAGCCCAGCAGTTTGGCCCGCTCTTCGCGCAGCCGCAGGGTTTCGGCGGCAATGGCACGGTTGTCTGTCGCCCCGCCATTGGCCCCACGCTGCACCCAAGCCTCATAAGCCTTTTGCCGCAGATCGCGGCGAGGCGAGAATTGCAAGAACGGCACGATGATCGAGCGTGACAGCGTCACCACCGGCCCGCCCGCCCCCTTTTCCGCGCCCGCCGCCCGCGCTGCGGCGATGACAAACGCGGGCAGACCCGCCAAATCCGCCTCGGCCAAGGGCATGACCCACGCGCGTTCGTCGGCCAAAAGGTTCTGGCTGAACTGCGTGCCCAACACGGCAAGGCGTGATTTCACCTCGGTCAGGCGTTCCGAGGCAGCACCTTCCAGCAAAGCCCCCGAGCGCACGAACATCCGCCGATACAGATCCAACACCCGCGCCTGCTCGGGGTTAAGCCCCAGCTTATCCCGCGCCTGCCACAAAGCCTCGATCCGGCCAAACAAGGCGCGGTTGTTGGTGATCTCTGACGCATAGGCCGACAGCTTCGGGGCCATCGCACTTTGCAAATCCTCCCGCGCAGGCGTGCTGTCGGCACCGGTCAGGTTGTAAAACACCCCGCTGACCCGCGACAGCGTCTCTTCGCTCAATTCCAGCGCTTCGATCACATTGGCAAAACTCGGCTCTGCCGGATCAGATGCAATCTCGGCCACCCGCGCGCGCGCCTCGGCCAAGGCCACCTCAAAGGCGGGGGCGAAATCGGCATCGACGATCTGCCCGAAGGGCGGCAAACCAAACGCCGTCTTCCACGCGCCCAATATCGGATTGCTCATCTTTATGCCTTTCATATGTGCCTAAATATCCCGGGGGTTAGGGGGCTGGCCCCCTATTTGGCGTGCCGTTTCAACCGCGCCTCGATCGCGCGCAAGCCAAGGCTTAGGCCGATCGTCATGACAAGGTAAAGCAGCGCCACCATGTTATAGGTTTCAAAGTAGCGAAAATTCCCCGCCGCCTGCACCTTGGCCAGTTGCGTGATATCCGCCACGCCCAAGATCGACACCAGCGAGGAATCTTTCACCATCGCCACAAAATCATTGCCCAAGGGCGGCAAAATCATGCGAAAGGCCTGCGGAAAGACGATGTGGCGAAACCTTTGCCAGCCTGTCAGGCCCAAAGACATGGCGGCTTCGATCTGGCCCTTGTCGACAGCTTGCAGGCCCGCGCGGAAAATCTCGGCCAGAAAGGCCGAATAGGCCAAGGTCAGCGCCAAGACCGCCCGCGCGATCAGGGGAAAGTCACGCGCGCTGATGGGGGCGGCCCCCAGCCAGCCTGCAGCCCAGTTCCAAGCGTAAACCATGGCAGGGGCGACAACAAAGCCCGCATAGAGCATCAGCACCATCATCGGCACGCCGCGGATCACCTCAATCCAGATCCGCGCCGCTTGCCGCAGCACGACATGGCGCGACAGCCCCGCCACGGCAAAAGCCAGCC
>JBAXLX010000375.1:0-3423 GCA_037134595.1 Pseudomonadota bacterium | reverse complement strand
CGCCAAGATCAGATAGGCCCAAGCGGGCAGCACGGGTTCAACATTTATATCCCCTGTTACATAGGCCCCGCGCGGGGTGATGCCGATCCACCCGCGTCCTGCGGCGGGGCGGCCGTCGTTGACCAAGCGTAGATCGGGGATGCCATTTTCCAGCGCCAGACTTCCGCCTTTGGCGCTGGCCACACTTGGGGCCAGCTTGTCGGGGCTGGCCAGCGTTTCCTCGAACTCTTTGGGGGCCGAAGGGCCCACCGCCACCACGCGCAGCAAATCGCCCTGTTGCAAGCGGTACAGGCCCAGCTGCGCCGCCGCATAGGTGGCTTGATACTGACCGGGCGCGGTTAGGTGCAGGGGCAGCGGGGTTGTGCTGCCATCGGGCAGGGTCACCGTCACCTCCGGCGGGGCCGCATCAAGGATCGTGCGCCGTGTGATGGTTAGGCTTTGGCCTACGGCCACAGCGCTCAGCGATTCTTCCTCGAGCTCGGGCTGTTTGAGCATCCAATGCGCCAAGCGGCGCAGCAATTCCAACTGCGGACCGCCCCCTTCAAAGCCCTTGCCCCACAGCCAGCTTTGGTCTGAGGCCAGCACCGCCACCCGCCCTTGCCCCACGCGGTCTAGCACCAGCAAGGGCTTATCATCCGGCCCGCTCATCAAGACTTGCCCTGCGCGCTGCGTCACCTCGATCAGGCGGAACCAGCGGCCCCACCCACCCTGCGGGGCCAGCGCCTCTAGCCCTTGGGTCACGGGATGTTTGCGGCCAAGGTCGGTCACTTGCGGTTTGAACCCCTGCGCGATGATCCGGCTGGTCGGGGCCACGGGCAAAATCTGCGCAAGCGGCGAGCGCCACAGGCTATCGACCTGCCCGAACTCTGGCCCCGCCGCCACCAGCACCGTGCCGCCTTGGGTGACATAATCGACCACGTTTTGCAGGTAAGACATCGGCAAAATCCCCCGCATCGCGTAGCGGTCAAAGATGATCAGGTCGAAGTCTTTGATCTTGTCGACGAACAATTCCTTGATCGGAAAGGCGATCAGCGACAATTCCGACAGCGGGATGTTGTCTTGCTTTTCGGGCGGGCGCAGAATGGTGAAATGCACCAGATCGACAGAGGGGTCGGATTTCAGCAAATTGCGCCAGACCCGCTCGCCGGGGTTCGGCTCGCCCGAGATCAGCAGCACCCGCAAACGGTCACGCACGCCGTTGATCTGCACGACGGCGGCATTGTTGCGGTCGGTCAACTCGCCCGGTTGCGGGGCGATGGACAGTTGCACCACGTTGATCCCGGCATGGGGCAGGGTCAGCGGAAGGGTCATCTCTTGGCCAATGGGCACGGCGAAGGTTTGGGGCGCATCGGCATCAAGGGCGATGGTCACCTCTGCCGTGGTTGTGGCATTTGGCGGGGCAAGGCCCTGATCTTCGATCTTGAACTTCAGGCTGGCTTCCTCGCCCATGATGGCAAAGGCGGGGGCATTGGTGATTGAAAGCCTGCGGTCCCAGTCGTCTTTGTGGCCTGTGAGCAGCACATGCAGGGGGGCAGGCAGGGCTGGTGCGGCGGACAGGTCATGCACCTGCCCGTCGGTGATCATAACAACGCCCGCGATGCGGCCTTGCGGTTCTTGCGCCAAGGCTTCCGACAGGGCCGTCATGGCCAAGGTGCCGGAATTGTCTTTGCCGTCGCCCAGATGCACGATGCGCAGATCGGTATGAGGCAGGGCCGCGACCTTGGCCTTGATCGCCTCTAGTGCTTGGGCGGTTTGAAAGGCGCGGTCCGAAAGGGTTTGGCTGGCGCTGTCATCGACCAGCAGCACCACGATGTCGGGCAGGGGTTTGCGGTCTTCCTGTTGCAAGGCGGGGTTGGCCAAAGCTATCAGCCCCAGCGCCAAAGCCAGCGCGCGCCATGGCCAGCCCTTTAGCCCGCGCCGCACCGCGAGGCCCAGCACAGCCAGCGCCACTCCGCCGAGTGCGGCCAGCGCCCAAGGGCCCAACAGGGGGTGCACCACCACGATCTGGCTCATTTGCCCAACCTTTCCAACAGGGCGGGCACGTGGACTTGGTCGGATTTATAATTGCCCGTCAGCACATGCATGATGAGGTTAACCCCGAAACGGTAGGCATATTCCCTTTGCTGATCGCCCGCCGCGCCGCGCCCGACGGGCAGCAAGGGCCAGCCGTTCTCATCCACCGCCCAAGCGCTGGCCCAATCGTTGCCGCCGATCACCACGGGTGTTACGCCATCGTTGAGGTTGCGAAACGGCATCCCGTCGGATTTCGCGGCGTCGGGGGGCGGGGCTTCGACCCACAGCCCGCCTTCGGTGAAACGGCCGGGGAAGGCTTGCAGCAGGTAAAAGCTGCGGGTCAGAACGTGGTCGGCGGGCAGGGGCGACAGGGGCGGGATATCCAGCCCTTGGGCGATAAGCTGCAAGGCTTGGCCTTCGGGCGTGGGGCCAGCACCGGACATATCGGCGTCGCGGGTGTCAAACAAGATCATCCCGCCGGTGCGCAGGTAATGGTTCAGCTTGTCATAGGCCGCAGCCGAGGGCGTGGGCGCAGCGGCGATGATGGGCCAGTACAGGAAAGGAAAGAACACCACTTCGTCCTTTTCCACATCCACCCCCATCGGGGCCAAAGGCTCTATCGCGGTGCGGGCGGTCAACTGGTCGCTTAACCCCTGAAGCCCTGCGGCAGAGGTGGCATCAACGGCACGGTCGCCGGTGATCACATAGGCCAGAACCACCCCTTGGGTGGCGGCAATGGCCCTTTGATCGGCGGCCTCATCGGCCTGTGCGGTCTGCGGAGGGGCCAGCAAGGCCAAGGCCAGCAGCACAGCCCCCCCGCGCCGTACAAATCCCAAACGCTGCGTCAGGGCCAAAGTTGCCAGCGCATCCAACAGCAGCAGCAGCAAAGACAAAGCCAGCACCGGCCCTTTCAGCGCGATCTGGGCGGGCAGGGTCAGGCCCTGCACCGCAATATCCAAAGGCCAAGTCGCCTTGACCAAAGGCTGATCCACCGGCACGGCATTCAGCGCCAGCCCCAAGCCGTCATGCCGATACAGGCCCGCTGGCACCTTGGCCGAGGGGCCTTGTGCCAAGGCCTCTACCAAAGCCTCGCCCGACACCCCCGCTTGCGTGGCAGGGTCGGCCAAGTCGCCCCAGCCGTTCAGGCTATGCTCTGGCGTCCAGATCAACCCCGCCAGCACATCCGCCCCCGTACTGCCCGAGGTGCCAGAGATGGCCAACCGCTCTAGCATCTGCACAAACAAGCCTGACAGCGGCAGGTCGGACCATTCGGCATTGGCGGTGACATGAAACAGAACCACCTGCCCCTGCCCAAGCGCCTTGCGGGTGACCAAAGGCGTGCCGTCATCCAACGCCGCTAGGGTACGAGACGGCAGATCAGCATCCGGCTGCGCCAGCACTTGGGTGCGC